>JAEDGL010000191.1 GCA_016297535.1 Clostridia bacterium
TACACCATCAGCATGCTGATTTCTTCCAGCAGCTGGCGAAAATCCTTGGTGCCGGTATTCTTGTCGCGCATCAGACTAACCTTGTGCTGAATCAGCGGATGATCAAAAACGTATACCTTGCCCATAAAGAAAACCTCCTTTGTTATCTAACCACGATCCGTGCAACAGTCCGAAAACTGCTCTCGTCTTTCTATTATAGGAGAATCCGGCGTGCTTTGCAAGGGAGAAATGCGGTTTTCTTTCCTTTTATCAGGTTAGGCCTTCCTGAACAGGGCATTGCTTGACACTTTAGGCTGTAAGTGCTATTCTTATATCGTTAAATTGGGATGCTGTGGACGTTTGTCCGCATGTGATTTTTCACTTGTCTGGAGGCTATTCCGTGCAGCGTAAGCGTTTTTATGCCACCCAGCTGATGAAACTGGTATTTCAGGCATTGCTGTATATCTTCCTGTTTGCAACCTTTTTTGGCATGCTGTCCATTACCAACGCCGCCATTCTTAACATAAGCCGTACCGCAGCCGCTACCATGGCCACCTTTACCTGCTCCATGCTGCTGCTAACCACTGTTTACGGTGGCTTTGAAATTGATCACAAAAGGAAACGCACCGTGTTTGCCAACCTTTCCCTGGCGGCCTTTTTTACCGACCTGATTACCTACGTCATCTTGCAGATTATGAACACCAACCCCAACAACCCGGAGGCCAACGCCACCATCATTTTGTGGGGTGAGGATCTGGCGCTGATGGCAGGGGCGTTTATCCTGCAGGTTGGCGTGATTTATTTTCTGGTTTCCATGGGGTTTCGTTGCTATTACCACATCAACCCCGTGCAGGATTGCTGCATTATTACTTCCTCACAGGAGCTTGCCTGTCATGTTGCTGCCAAAATGAGCGGCTTTGGGCGCAAGTTTAACCTGACTGAGGTGGTGCACTATGAATGCCCGGATCTGAAGGCCACCATCCACAGGCATGATGTCATTTTTCTGGCCGGCATCCCCGATACCGAGGAGGCTGCCCTGCAGGCTTATTGCTACAAGCATCACAAAACCATTTACCTGCTGGCCGAGCTGGAAGATGTGGTCATCTCCACCGCGCAGCAGACCATTATGGATGATACCGCCTTTTTGTATATCCGCCCCATGGTGCCAACGCTGACCCAGCGCTTTACCAAGCGCGCCTGCGACATCGTGATCAGCCTGATCGGCCTGATTGTTACCAGCCCCGTTATGCTGATCACCTATCTGCTGCTCCGTTTTAGCGGAAACGGCTCGCCCTTCTTTCGCCAAAAGCGCGCCACGCTCAACGGCATGGTGTTTGAGATTATCAAATTCCGCACCATGTATGAGGACAGCGCCAATGTATCCGCCCGTGAAAACGACGACCGGGTTACGCCCATCGGCCGGTTTTTGCGCAAGTACCGCATCGATGAACTTCCCCAACTGTTTAACGTTTTGCGCGGCGAAATGAGCCTTGTGGGGCCGCGCCCCGAAATGCTGGAAAATGTGGACCGCTACACCCGCGAGGTGCCGGAGTTCAAGTACCGCCAGCAAATGAAGGCAGGGCTTACCGGTCTTGCGCAAATCGAAGGCAAGTACAACACCAGCCCCAAGGACAAGGCGATTCTGGACCTGCTATACATCGAAAACTTTTCACTTGCATATGATTTTAAGCTTCTGCTGCGCACGTTAACCATTTTCTTCCGCCGCGACAGCACCGAAGGCTTCCACAACCGCAGGGTTGACTGTCCCGCCATGCGCGCCACCGCGCTGCAGGACGCACCCTCCCCCACCGCCGCTGCTGCCAGCGCGCCCCAGAGCGCCGCGCTGTAAGCATACATACACGCTACCAATTCATCAACGAAAGGGAAGATGACACATGGATAAGACCCTGGTTATCATGGCTGCCGGCATGGGCTCCCGCTACGGCGGCAACAAACAGATCGACGGCATGGGCCCCAATAACGAGGTGCTGATGCTGTATTCCATCTACGATGCGATCAACGCGGGCTTCACAAAGGTCGTGTTCATCATCAAGCGCGCCTTTGAGGAGCGCTTCCGTGCCACCGTTGGCGACGTCGTTAAGGATAAGATCAAGGTGGAGTATGCCTTCCAGGAGCTGTCCGACCTGCCCGAGGGAACTGTTCCTGCCGAGCGCACCAAGCCGCTGGGCACGGTGCATGCCATCCTCAGCGCCAAGGATCTGATCCACGAGCCCTTCGCCGTGCTCAACGCTGATGACTACTATGGCGTTCCCGCCTTCAAGACCATGGCCGATCACCTGGAAAAGCTGCGCCCCGAGCAGAACGGCTGCATGGTGGGCTACTATCTCAAAAACACCGTCAGCGAAAACGGCCACGTTACCCGCGGCGTTTGCAAGGTGGATGAGGAAGGCTGCCTGGAATCCGTGGTGGAAACCTACAAGATTCAGCCCTTCCCGGACGGCACCATCCGTGATACCGAGAACGATCCCAACGGCGTCATTCTGGATCCGGAATGCCTGGTGAGCATGAACTTCTTCGGCTTCACCCCCTGGCTGTTTGAAAAAGCACAGGAGCGCTTTGAAGCTTTCCTCAAATCCCTCAGCCCCACCGAACTGAAGGCCGAATACGTGCTGCCCGTGCTGGTAGACCAGCTGATGCACGAGGAGGGCCTCAAGATTGATGTGCTCTCTACGGATGCCGTGTGGTTTGGCGTCACCTATCAGGAGGATAAGCCCCACGTGCAGGCCGAGCTGAAGAAAATGCACGCAAACGGCACCTATCCCGAAAAGCTGTTCTGATTGAGGAGAGAAGCTGCTTTATGAAAATCCTGCTTACCGGCGGCGCCGGGTTTATTGGATCCCACACCTATGTAGAGCTGCTCAACGCCGGCCACGAAGCGGTGATTGTGGATAATTTCTACAATGCCAGCCCCCGTGTGCTGGAGCGTCTGGAAACCATTACCGGCAAGCCCGTTTCCTGCTACCATGTGGATGTGTGCGATGAAGCTGCCCTGGATGAAGTATTCACCAGGCATGCGTTTGACGCCGTCATTCACTTTGCCGGTTACAAGGCCGTGGGTGAAAGCGTATCCAAGCCGCTGGAGTACTACCACAACAATCTGGAATCCACCGTTGTGCTGTGCCGCGTTATGCGCAAGCACGCCGTAAAGCGCATTGTTTTCAGCTCCTCTGCCACGGTGTACGGCATGTCCGACAAAATGCCCCTGGTGGAAACCATGACCACCGGCGGCTGCACCAACCCCTACGGCTGGACCAAGTACATGAACGAGCAGATTCTGCGCGATGTAGCGTTGGCCAATCCAGACTGGGCGGTTGCGCTGCTGCGCTACTTTAACCCCATCGGCGCGCACGAGAGCGGCCTGATCGGCGAGGATCCCGTTGGTATTCCCAACAACCTGATGCCCTTCATCACCCAGGTTGCCTCCGGCCGGCGCGAAAAGCTGAGCGTGTTTGGCAACGACTATCCCACCCCCGACGGCACCGGCGTTCGCGACTACATCCACGTGGTGGATCTGGCCAAGGGCCATGTAGCCGCCTGCGAATACCTGAAAAACACCACCGGCTGCGATGTGTTCAACCTGGGCACCGGCATTGGCTACAGCGTGCTGGATCTGGTGAACACCTTCAGCCGCGTCAATGGCATGGAAATCCCCTATGTCATTGTGGACCGCCGTCCCGGCGATGTGGCCCGCTGCTATGCCGACGCCAGCAAGGCCAGGGAAAAGCTGGGCTGGGCCGCCCAGAAAACCCTGGAGGATATGTGCCGTGATTCGTGGCGCTGGCAGAGCCAGAATCCCAACGGATACAGAGAGGAATAACCCCTTTCCTGCCACCC
>JAEDGL010000192.1 GCA_016297535.1 Clostridia bacterium
AAAGTCAAGCGAAAATTATGAAGAAACTGCAAACAAGCAGGCCCGCCGCATTCCTTTGCTGGAATGCGGCGGGCACTGTTATGGCTGCTGGTTGGAAGAGCCGGTTGGCGCAAAGGGCATGATCACCTTGCCGGTGCTGCCGCGCACATCCTTCGTGGCGTCGCCGGGGGCCCACAGGCCGTACTGATTATGGTTGCGCAGGGCGCGCAGCATCATATCCTTGGCGGTGGGGTAGCGGCGGCACAGCGCATCCAGCAGTTCTTTCATCTCCTGGCGCTTGGTGTGCCCGTCCACGGGGCAGGCCTTGCCCAGTACCGGCAGGTTGAGCTCGCGCTGCATGTGGATGACATGCTTTTCCGGCAAAAAGATCATGGGCCGGATGACTGTGAGCTGGCTGCGACTCATATAGCTGCAGGGATGAAAGGTGTGCAGCCGTCCTTCAAACAGCAGGGACATGAGCAGCGTTTCCAGCGCATCCTCGCGGTGATGCCCCAGCGCCAGCTTGTTGGCCCCCAGCTCCTTGCACGCGTCGCACAGCATGGCGCGGCGCATTTTGGCGCACAGGGCGCAGGGGTTGGGATCCTTGCGGATTTCAAAAAGAATTTCGTACAGCTCGGTGTGCCGCACCAGAAGCGGCACCCCCAGCTGCAGGGCCAGCGCCTCGATGGCGGAGGTATCCGGCTTTTGCCTGCCGGTGGTAAGCATGATGGCGCACAGGTCAAAATCCTGATGGCGCACCATGCGGTACAGGCTCATGGCATGCAGCAAAAGCAGGCTGTCCTTGCCGCCGCTTACGCCCACGGCCACCTTGTCGCCGGGCTGAATCATATGGTATTCCTCATCCGCGCGGCGGATGGAACCAAGCGTTGTTTTCATCAGTAGCCCCCTGTGCGGTTTTTCACGCCGGTATAGATGGTATCGGCCTTTTCGGGATAGGTATCCGTGGTGATCAGGTCGCGTGAAAGGGTGTGGCCGTTCTGCGTGGTTACCAGATAGGCGTTTACCACGTAGCCGTCGCGTCCCTGCAGCACATGCTGCTCATCGGTGTAGGTAACGTAATCCCCGTTCTTGTCTTCCTTCATGATGGGGGTGAGGGGCTTGGGGATCACCTGCACGGTTTCGGCCTCCAGCTTGTAGCTTACATCGCCCAGCGACTGGCCGTAGATGCGCACCTCGCAGGCCAGCTTTTTCTTGCTTGTAGGGCTTTTGACCACATGCGCGGCAATATATACGGGGCTGCCGGTGTTGTTCTGGAAGGAAAAATCAATCTCGCGTCCGATGGTATCGGACACGGTAGCGTCCATGCCAAGCTCGGTATAGTTGACGGCCATGGAGTGCGGCTCGCGCTTGAGGATGGTCATGCCGCTTTGCACGGCGGCCAGATACATGGTGGTGCTGGCCTGGCACACGCCGCCGCCCCAGCCCATGGTTTGCAGGCCGTAGGCGTACTCGATGGCGGGCAGAAAGCCGTTTTCGCGCGTGCGGCGGCCCACGATTTTGTTAAAGGAAAACTTTTCGCCGTGGGCCAGGATGGTGCCGTTGATTTTGGAAAAGGCGATGCGGATGTTCTCGGTGCGGTCCTCGGTGGAGGAGGTGGAGATATCGGTGTAGGAGCGGTTGCGCAGCGCCACGGTTTGCGAAAGCTGCTCCACCGTTACGCTGGGATACAGGATTTCCGTCTGCAAAAGGATTTCGCCGCTTTGCAGGTTGGCCACCATGTCCAGAATCTGCTCCCGGATGGCGGAGGTATCCAGCCGCTGGCCGTAAACCTCCTGCTGGAAGGTGAAGGGGTTGGTGGAATCATCCGGATTGAAGGAGACGATGTACGCATCGGAGGGCGCGCGGTAGGCGGCCTGCTCCAGCGTGGACAGGATGGTATCGATGGGCGTTGTATTTGCGCTTTGCTCGGCGCTGGAAAAGGCGTGGCCCTCCGCGGCTTTGGCAAGCTCGATTTCGGCGTGCAGCTCAAACAGGTTCAGCTGGTCGTTATGGCCAACCTCCCAGGCCTGCTGCAGCGCGGCGGTGGGATCAAACGAGATGCCCAGCGTTTCGGCGGTAATATCCTTGTAATCGCCATGCGTGTTGCGCAGCCGCACATACCAGCCGTTCTGCTTCTGGTTGATCTGCTCCCACACCAGCCGGCTGCCCTCCTCCCAGGTTTTGCCGGACAGGTCGATGCCATCCACGCTTACATGGTCCAGAAACACGTTTGCATAGGGTGTTACATCGCTCTGGATTTTCCACACATAGCCCGCAGCGCAGGCCGCGCCAAG
This sequence comes from Clostridia bacterium, assembly GCA_016297535.1. GTDB lineage: Bacteria > Bacillota > Clostridia > Christensenellales > Aristaeellaceae > Limiplasma. The sequence continues at coordinate 2,274 of JAEDGL010000192.1, forward strand.
CAGCACAACCAGCAAAAGCAGCTTGATCAGCTGATGCCTGAGGCTGTGCTTTTTGGGCTGCTTCTTCCGCTTTTTGGCGGGGGCGCCGCTTTTTTTGCCGGCGGGCTTGCCCGGCTGGGGCGGGGGCGCATACCAGTTGCCCTGCGAAGGCTGCTGTGGCTGCTGCGATGGACGGTAACCCTGGTTGTACATGGTGAAAATCGGCTCCTTTGGCGGTGATCATCAGAGGTTGGATAACGCGCTTTGCAGCGCGGCAAGGTCGTTTTCGCGGCTGATCCATCCGGAGGGCAGGCGCCCAATGCGCGCCGTACCGCCAGGATCGCCGTGGAAATCGCTGCCGCCGGTCACCAGCAGGCTTTGCTGCCGGGCAAGGCCGTACAGCTCGCGGGCGGCTCTGACGCTGGCGGAGGGATGATACACCTCCAGCCCCATCAGGCCGCATTCGCACAGCGATTGAACAAGAGCGTACAGCGCAGACGGCTCCAGCCCCGCGCGCATGGGATGGGCCAGCACGGGCAGCACCCGCATCCGGCGCAGCCTTTCCACCGCCTGCGCAGTGGGCAGCTGCCTGCGGGGCACATAGGCGGGCCGTCCCTCCAGAAGATAACGGTCAAAGGCCTGCTGCATGGTATGAACCACGCCCATGGCCAGCAGCTCGCGGGCAATGTGCGCGCGACCCACGCTGGGCATGGCCAAAAGCGCCTCGCGGCGCGGCGGGGGAACGGTTACCCCTTCCTGCGCCAGATTATCCAGCATCCTTTCGGCGCGCTCCACGCGCTCCTGCGCCATGCTGGCCAGAAAAGCCTTCATCTCCGGGCTTTCCACCTGGGCCCCGTAGCACAGCACATGCATGCGCCCGCCTGCCCCGGTGGAAATTTCCACCCCGGGAATCAGCGTCAGGCCCTGCTCCCGGGCCGCATGACGCATGGAGGGCAGGCCGCCGGCCGTATCATGGTCGCACAGGGCAACGTGCGAAACACCCGCCCTTGCGGCCAGGGCGCACAGTTCCTGCGGCGTAAGCAGGCCGTCCGAAAAGGTGCTGTGCAGGTGCAGATCCAATCCCCTGAGCGCAAAAGGGCAACCCGCTGCCGTAGCATGGGCTGCCCCGGGAACGGCTTGTAACGGCCTGTTCGTCATTTGGTTTCGTCGTCGGGCTCGATAAAGGCTTCGCCGCCATCGCTTTCCGGCTGCGGGTCCTGCTGCGGCCGGACCGGCTCAAGCTCCGCCGTGGGCGCGTCGGAATCAAAGGTGGAGGGCTCCACCTTCTCGGCCTCGGTTTTGGGCGGAAGCTCCTCGCCGTTCATCACCAGCTCAAACTCGGCGCGGTTGAGGGTGTCGCGGTCCAGCAGCGCCTGGGCCACCGCGTCCAGCCGGTCGCGGTACTCGGTCAGCAGCTGGCAGGCGCGCTCGTAGCACAGGTCGATCAGGCGCTTGACCTCCGCATCGATGGCGGCGGCGGACTGCTCGCTGTATTCGCGGCTCTGGCCAAACTCCATGCCCACAAACA
>JAEDGL010000193.1 GCA_016297535.1 Clostridia bacterium
AGCAGGGCGACCCGCTCAAGCGCATCCACTGGAAGGCCAGCGCCCGCAAGCGCGAGATCATGGTGCGCCAGTTTGAGGAGCCCGCCCTGCCGGACGCGCTCATCCTGCTGGATACCTCCCCGCCCCATCTGAGCCCCGGGGTGGATCCCACCCGCGCGCCCTACCTGTGCGACGCGCTGCTGGAAACCGCCGCCAGCGTGGTCAGCTGCCAGATCCGGCAGGACAACCCCGTGCGCATGCCGCTGGTGGGCGACCGCCCGATGGAGTATTCCAGCCGCATGGGCCTGCCGCTGCTGCTGGAGGAACTGGCCCGCTGCACCTTTAACGAAACCGAGCGCTTTGAGCGCGTGATTCAGATGCAGCTGCCCGAGCTGCGCAAAACCGGTGCCGTTGTGCTGATTACCACCCGCCTCTATTCGGAAATGGTGGAAGTTGTGGTGCGCATGAAGCGCATGGGGCCCAATATCCGTTTGTATCTTGTTACCTTCAACCCCGAGGAGGAATCCTTCGCGCCGCTGGTGGCCCGGCTGCAGCACGCGGGGGTGGAGGTGAATTACGTAACCCCGCAGGGATAAACGCGCATCCCGCAATCCCGCATAAAGGAGCATCCCCACGTGAAAAAGCCCTTCCGGACAAACGAGCGCCTTTCGCGCCTGATGACCAGCCTGCTGCTGTGCATGGGCCTGCTGATGCCGCTGATGATGACCTTTGGCGCAGGCAGCGCCATGGTGCAGGCGGCAGCGGTGGCCTGTGTTTCGCTTGCGCTGTTTACGGCGCTGGGCGGCGACCGTCGCGGGCGCATCGTGCTGGGCATGGTGGCTGTGGTGCTGGTCGTCGTGCAGCTGCTGTTTGCCGGCTTTGGGTTTTTCGGGCGCGCGTTTGAGGCGTTCAAGGCCATCGCCCTGTATCTGAACGAGGTGCCCGGCGCGGCGGTGATGTACGCGGGCGATATCGGGCTTACGCTGGGCATTCTGCTTTCCGCGCTCAGCTATGCCTTTACCAGCCGCAACGTGGGCTTTCTGCCCGCCGCCATGGTGGTGGTGCTGGCGCTTTTTGGCATGTGGAGCCTGGGCCGGGCGGAATACCTGTGGTACGCGGCCCCGGCGCTGGTGGCGCTGCTGCTGCTCATCAGCCAGAGCTCGCATGAAAAGGTCAACCTGTTTGAGGTGCTGCCCATGGCCGCCCTTGTGGTGGCCGTCAGCCTGCTGATCACGCCCTCCGGGCAAACGGTGATCGAGCCCCTGCACAGGGCCGCGATGCAGCTGAAGCAGACCATTTCGGACTACCTGTTTTTTACCGAGCCCCGCAACGTGTTTACCCTGGGCACCTACGGCTACTACCCCATGGGCGGCAACAGGCTGGGCGGTCAGGTAAGCCCCAGCGATACCCCCGTGATGACCGTGAAAACCGACCGGAAGGCGCTTCTTCGCGCCGTCTCGCGCGATGAATACACCGGCCGCAGCTGGCGCGATACCTCCAGCGCCAAGCGCTATCTTTACGTAAACCCCCGCTGGGCGCGCGTGCGCGACAGCGTGTTTCTGGAAAGCCTGCCACCCGCCGGCGTGCGCAGCGCAAGCACCCTGCTTGACCAGCACGCCGTAACGGTACAGATGCAGGATACCTCCACCTCCACCATTTTTACGCCCGTGTTTCTGCGCCGCTTCAGCGCCCAGAGCGACATGGTGGCCTACTTTAACGAGGCCAGCGAGCTGTTCATCACCCGCGATTTGCAGCGCGGCGACCGCTACACCGTTTTTGCGCCCCTTCTGCAGGGCGGCGACAGCGCGCTTGGCTCGCTCATTCAGGCCGCGCCCAGGGGGGCGGATGCGTACTACCAGGCCGCGCTGGAGCGCTATACCAAGCTGCCGGATCATCTGGAGGAAAAGGTTTTTTCGGATCTGTACGGCATTATCGCCAGCGCGCAAACGCCCTACGAGCGCGCCTGCGCCATCATGCGCCATCTGCAGCGGTATTACCGCTACACGCTGGAGCCTGAAACGCCGCCGGAAAACCAGGATTTTGTCACCTACTTCCTGTACGTGGGCAGGGAGGGCTACTGCACCTACTTTGCCAGCGCCATGACGGTTTTGTGCCGCATGGCCGGGCTGCCCGCGCGCTATGTGGAGGGCTTTTACGCCAAGCCGGGCGCGGACGGCTTTGCCTATGTAACGGGCAAAAACGCGCACGCCTGGACGGAGGTTTACTTTGAGGGTTTCGGCTGGGTGCCCTTTGACGCCACCCCCTCGCAGGACGAGCAGGATGATCCGCCGCCCGAAAACCAGAACGAGCCCGAACCCACGCCCACGCCCACGCCTCCCCCGCCGGAGCAATCACAGAACGACGAGCCTACCCCCAGCCCCGAGCCCCCGGAAAACGAGCCCGAGGACGAACCCGACGAGCCGCAGGACAAGCCTCCCTTCCCGTGGTGGTGGCTGCTGGTGCTGGCCGTGCTTGCCGCCGCGGCCGTACGCATCCTTCTGCGCAGGCCGGATCGCGTGGCCTCCCGTGCGGATGATGCGCAGGATCAGATTTTTGTATACGGCAACGCCGCCTACGCCATCCTGCTGCTGAAAAAGCGCACGCCGCGTCCCGGCGAAACGCCGGTAGCCTTCGCCCGCCGCATGGACAAACAAAGAGCTTTCTCCGCGCCCATTCTGCCCCTGTGGCGGCTGATGGCGCTAAGCAACTACAGCCCCGCCCGGCCCGGCCCCGAGCAGGCCGCGCAGGCGCGGGAGGCCTTCCGCCGCCTGTACCGCAGCCAGCGGCTGATGACCAGAATCCGCTTTACGCTGTGGGCCGCCTTTGGCAAGGGCTGCTATATCTGTCTGGATACGCAGATGGATCATACCGCGCCTGTTTCCAGCTACCGGCTTGTCAGGCAGCTGCCCATGGCAAAGGGCCGCAAAAGGCGCGGCCGCCAGCCGGATGCCGGTGCATACCGGCCCGATCCCAACGCGCCGCGCCCGCAGGCGCAGCAGCTGTCCACCCCGCCCGCCGCGCGGCGCAGACGGTCCGACCGACATACGGAGGAATAATCATGCGCAGGTTTTTTGCAACGCTCCTGCTGCTGTGCGTCCTTACGGGCGCGGCGGCAGATGATTTTGGCCAGTCCTACCACCATTTTCAAACGCTGTATGCCAGCAATGTGGATTTCATCAACACAAACACCGGCCGCCATCTGCTGCCGCTTAGCTTTACCAGCGCGTTTGACGGGCAGGGCAAGTGCGTTTACGTGCTTGAAAGCGGCGCGCTGAGCGTGCGCATCCAGCTGGATGATCTGGACTCGCAGATCGCCTCCTGCCTGATTACGCTCACCGCCCCCGCCGGAATGAGCTACGGCGACAGCGCCTACGGCGATTTTACCACCTCCGGCTACCAGAGCTACGCCTTGCTGATGGCCATGAGCAAAAACGACGCGGCTTTGGAGCGCTACGCGCTGGTGGAGGAGGTCAACAACGGCCTTGCGGCCAACGGCGGCCTGTACGAAACGCAGGTGGGCGACTATCGCCTCACCTGCCAGAGCCAGGATGGCGTGGCCACCATGCTTTTTGAAAACGAGCTGCTGCTGAGCACGGGCCTGGAAACCGAAGACGAAGCCCCCAGCGTAGAAATCATCAATTAAATAAAACGCTCTGCCCGACAGGAGGCAGAGCGCTTCAGACTGTCGATAAACTTTTCGGGAGTTGTCAGAGGGGCCGCAGCCCCTCTGACTTTGGTTCGTATC
>JAEDGL010000033.1 GCA_016297535.1 Clostridia bacterium
CCGCCGGTGCTGCCTGTGGACCCTCCAAGGCCGCCGCATTCGGGCGAATCCTCCTCCTCGCGGGGAATGCACAGCACATCGCCCACCATCAGCCGGGCGGGGTGGATATCGCTGTTGGCGGCCAGCAGATCGCGCAGGGGTACGCCCAGCTTGTGGGCAATCAGGTAGAAGCTGTCGCCGCGCTTGACGGTGTATTCCTCGGCGCAGCGGGTGCCGTTGTTGGTGGTCTGGCTCATGGAAAAATGCTCCTTTCGGCTCTTTGTCCCTAAAGCCTATGAGAGCATTTGCCGTAAATTGCTATCCGCGCGAACGCTTTTCAAAAGCGGCGGCTGCTTTGGCAAGGTCGGCCTGTGTGCGGATGCTCTGGCACTGCTCCTGAAGGGCAACCTGAGCATCCATGGGCAGGCGTTCGTACAGCGCCCTGCTTTGGCTGTCCTGGGCGATCAGCTCGTGCAGGGAAGCGCATGGCTTCATTCAATCACCTCCGAAGATCAGTTTTTCAGAAGGGAGCGGGTTTGATGCCTCTTGTAAATTATTGCCGCAAATGCAAGGCGGAAACGCCGCTGGGGGAAAGCTGCCCCTACTGCGGAGGAAAGCTTTCGCAAAGCAGCGAGCAGATTTCCTTTGGACTGTTGCGAAGGCCAGGCAGCGACTGGTTTGCGTGGAATGATTTTTTGCGCGTTTTGCTGCCTGTATGGCTGCTGGTATTTGGGATTGTGGTTGCGGCCGAGGCTGCCGCTTCGGGAGTACAGGGCGTGCTTGCGCTGCTGGAGGGCGGCTTTCTGCGCACGATGATCGCGCTGCTGGCTGCCGCGCTGGGCGGCATTTGGCTTATCCTGTGCCTGCAGGGGGTGGAAAGCGTGCATGTGGTGCTGGACAAGCAGGGGGTGCAGATACGCACCTATGTGCGGCAGGACAACGCCATGGCGCTCTACGCGCGTTTTTTGAACGAGCAGTCCGTGGAAAAGCTGGCTGCCGGGGACGATCGCCCGCCGCTGCAGGGACTGACGATGGTGAGGCATGTCAGTCTGCCGTGGGCCTCCATCCGTCGCGTGCGCATCTGGCGGGAAGGAAGCGTTCTGCTGTTTTTTCGTCCCCGGTTTTGGCAGGCGGCTGCGGTGCACGTACCCGTAAACGAAATGCAGGAAGCCGAAGCCTATGTGCGCAAAAAAATGAAACGTAACAAAAAAGCAAAAATTGAGCCCGGTATTCCAAAAGAAGGAAGTCAATAAAAAACATCCAAGGCCGTCCGACCGCTTTTGCGCGGCTGGACGGCCTTGAAATGGAAATTCTTCAAGTTATTACGTAATTATGAAGAAATGACTTGACATATTTAACAAACTATTTTACAATGAAGCATGAAAATCAAGGCTTTCCTTGCCATCAGTACCTTTTGGAGGGCATGCATATGAAGCATGGTAAACTTTGGGCGCGCCTGCTGGCCGCCGTATGTGTTCTGGCGCTCGTCCTGCCAACGATCTCATCGGCGTTTGCGGCGTCCTATCCTTATGATGTAATCAGCATGGAGGACGTGAATATGCGCAGCCGCGCAAACACCACCTCCATGGTGCTTAAAAAGATCAAGGCCGGCGATACGGTGTCCATCCTGGGCGTGTCGGACGATTTTTATCGCGTCAGGTTTGATGGCAAGACCGGCTATGCCATGAAGGCCTTTATCGACGGCACCGATCCCGCCGCGGACAAGCCGCTGGATCCCAGCCGCGCAATGCTTCCGCCGCTGGCTGTGTACAGCTATCCCTACGATACGGTGGTTTTGCAAAATGTAAAATTGCGCAAAACCGCCGAAGCGGAAGGCACAGTGCTGCGCATGCTGCCGGAAGGCTGCATGGTGGAAGTGCTGGATCGCACCTCCAACGGCTTTGCCAAGGTCAAGTTTGAGGGAAAAACCGGCTACGTGGTGGATACTCATATCAATCTGGCGGACATTCCCGCGCCTACGCCCATCCCCACCGCAACCCCTGTGCCCGGCAGCGAGCTTTATGTGGAGCTGGCCAGGGGCAGCTCCGGCACCGCCGTCAGCGCTTTGCAGTCTGCACTGGCGGAACTGGGGTATCTGGATCAGGAAAAGGTGGACGGCAAGTTTGGCGCCGCTACGGAAAGCGCTCTCAAAACCTTCCAGAAGCGCAACGGCCGCACGCAGGACGGCGTGGCGTCCGCTGATTTGCAGGCGTTTCTCTACACCGGCACGCCCAAGGATTACAGGGGCTATCGGCAGTATGTCAAGACCGTTGCGCCCATTCCCGGCGCGCTGATCCGCAAGGACGGAAAGGGAGAGGCGGTTACCCGTCTGCAGACCCGTTTGAAAGAGCTTGGCTATTATGCCGGAGAACTAAGCGGCGTGTTTGACGATCTTACCATGGCCGCATTCAAGATGTTTGAGGGCCGCAACGGCCTGAACGCGGATGGCGAGGCAAGTACAGAGGATCAGAACGTGCTGTTCGGCGCCACCGCCATCGATGCAAATGTTCAGGTAACGCCCACTCCCGCGCCCACACTGCCTCCTCCCACCCGCACTCTTCGCCGCGGCGATAGCGGCGAGGACGTGATGAGCGTGCAGAACCGCCTGCAGGAGTTGGGCTACTATCAGGACCAGATCACCGGCAACTACAACGCTGCAACCGTGGAGGCCGTGAAGGCCTTCCAGAAAAAGAGCAGCCTGAAGGTGGACGGCGTGCTTGGCGCCATTACCCGCACCGTTTTGTATGGCAAGTATGCCATCGCCGCCCAGCCCACGCCCGTGCCCGTTGGAACGGTTCTTCCCGACCACGATTACGAGCCTATCACCCGCGAAAACGTGGTTATCATCCGTTCCGGTTCCACCGGCGATGTGGTGCTGCGTCTGCAAACGCGCCTGCAGGAGCTGGGCTACTACATCAGCCGTCTGGACGGCGTGTATCTGACCGATGATATTGAAGCCGTGCGCGCCTTCCAGAGCGCCAACGGCCTCAAGGTGGACGGCAAGGCCGGCTTCGATACCCAGACCTGCCTGTACAGCGATAACCCCGTGCCCGGCAACATGAACGTTACCGGCGGTCAGGAAAGCACCACCGCGACCCTGCGCTACGGCGATTTTGGCGATGACGTTGTCACGCTGCAAAAACGTCTGATCACGCTTGGCTATCTCACCGGCAGCGCGGACGGCAAATACGGCAAAAACACAAAGTCGGCCGTGAAGGCCTTCCAGAAAAACAATGATCTGGACGCAGACGGTGTAGCTGGCGCACTCACCCTGAACGCCCTTTATGCCGACAGCGCCAAGGATAACAAGCTGTCCACCACCACCACGCTGCGCATTGGCACCATCAGCGAAGCCGTGGCGGATATGCAAACCCGTCTGATTGCCCTTGGATACCTCAACGGCAAGGCGGACGGCAACTTTGGCACCAAAACAAGCCTGGCGCTGATTGCCTTCCAGAAGGCCAACGGCCTCAAGGCAGACGGTATTGCCGGGGCCAAAACGTTGGGCAAGCTTAACGCCATCACTGTGCCGCCTGAGGAACAACCGGAAACCACACCGCCTCCTGCGCCTTCCGTATCCACGATCAGCGCTTCTCAGGTGCGTTATGCCAACTGGTATACCGAGGTTCGTGCCAAGGCGCGGCTGTATCCCAACGCCACGATTTATGACTTTACCACCGGCATCAGCTGGCAGGTGAACATGTTCAGCCTTGGCGCTCATGCCGATGCTGAGCCCATCACCAAGGAGGATACCGCCAACATGCTTCGCGCCTTCGGCGGCGTTAACACCTGGACGCCCAAGGCCGTATGGGTGGTGCTGAGCGACGGAACCGTGTACATGGCCAGCACCCATGACTATGAACATGATGTGCAGCATAACCTGAACAACAACTTCAAGGGACACGTGTGCATCCATTTCCCGCGTACGCAGGCACAGGTTGAACGCATTGGACCGTATGCCACCCGGCATCAAAAGGCGATTGACCTTGGCTGGGAAGCCACCCTGCAGCGCGCCAGATAAGAGCTTCAGACCAAAAACATTCTGAATACCGCAAGGAACACCCGAAGCGTTTCGTTTTCGGGTGTTCCTTGTTGCAGATGGCGATTTTTTACTTCAGTCTTTATTCGGCAAGGGTACAAAACCAATCAGGATTTCTCAATCTATTGCTGTCTTATTCTGCAAGCAGCCTTTGGACCCAAAAGAAATAACACACGGTTTGTCAGGTAAAAGGAAACACACCTGCGGCTTTTTTTTGAAAGACGCTTGACCCTATCCTAACGTTATCCCCTATAATGGTGCCGAAAGGAGGCGAACGCCATGAAAACCGTGAAGGAAGTAAGCGAACTGACGGGGGTAAGCATCCGCACGCTGCGCCATTATGATCAAATCGGCCTGCTCAAGCCTACGGCAGTTTCGGAGGCAGGCTACCGCTTGTACGACGAAACCGCGCTGGAAAGGCTGCACACCATCCTGCTGTTACGGGAATTGGCGTTTCCACTCAAGGAAATCAAGGAGATCATCGACAGCCCCACTTTTGATCCTACAGAGGCACTGCAGCAACAGATTGAGCTGCTGCAACGGCAGTACAAGCATATTGGCAGCCTGATCGTGCTTGCGACTGAAATTCAAAGCAAGGGGAAGGCAGCCATGGGCTTTGAAGCATTTGACAAAACGGAAATTGAGCAGTACAGACGGGAGGCGCGAGAGCGCTGGAAAAGCATGGAGGCTTATCAGGAATACCTGCAAAAGCAGCTGTGCAAAACATCGCAGGAAGCAGACCAGGATGCATGGGAGGTTATCCGTTTCCTCAAAAGCATGGGGGAGCTGCGCCATTTACCGCCGGGCAGCGCCGAGGTACAGCGCAAGGTGAAGGAGCTGCAGCAGCTGTTTTCCAGCAAATTTTATCATTGCACCAATCAGATTTTATCCACCCTTGGCGAAATGTATATGGATCATAATCGCTTTCGCGAGAGTATCGATCAGGAATGCGGTGACGGAACGGCGATCTTTTTGAGAGATGCGATACGCCTGTACTGTAAGCAATCCGGCTAAGCGCATGAAGCAGACGAAGGAATTTACAGGAAGCTGTCAGAGGAGTCGAGGCTCCTCTGACTTTGGGTTGTATCACCCGGCTTTGCCGAAAATATTTCCGCCGTTTATGAGGGTCGCCGCAGGCGAACCTTTTTGAGATGCTGAGCGGCGGACAGAAAGCTTTCTGTCCGCCGCTCAGATCTGTTTTGGTACTGCCACGTAGGGCAGGATTGTTCTTTACAAAATCAACATTGCGTCACCAAAGCTGAAGAAACGGTACCGCTGTTGCACCGCTTCCTCATAAACCCGAAGCGCTTCTTCGCGCCCCATCAGTGCGGAAATCAGCATCAGCAGCGTGCTTTGCGGCAGGTGAAAGTTGGTTACCAGCGCATCCACGGCATGAAAACGGTAGCCGGGCGTGATAAAAATATCCGTATCGCCGCTTTGGGCACGCACCAGATCATCCTCCCCGCTGGCGCTTTCCAGCGTGCGTACGCTGGTGGTGCCCACACAGAAGCAGCGCCCGCCACTTGCCCTGCACTCGTTGATTTTTCTGGCGGCTTCTTCGGTTACCTCGTAATGCTCCACATGCATATGATGCTCGCTTACGTCCTCTGCCTTGACAGGACGGAAGGTGCCCAGCCCCACATGCAGCAGCACCGGCACAATCTCCACGCCCAGTGCGGCAATGCGTTGCATCAGCTCGGGCGTAAAGTGCAAGCCGGCGGTTGGAGCGGCGGCGCTTCCCTCCTGCCTGGCGTACACGGTCTGGTAGCGGGCTTGATCCTGCAGCTTTTCGTGAATGTAAGGCGGCAGCGGCATCTGCCCCAGTTGGTCGAGAATTTCTTCAAACACGCCGTTATAATGAAAGCGCACCTTGCGGCCGCCATCCGGGGCGTTATCGATGATTTCGGCGCGCAGCAGACCGTTGCCAAAGGTGCAAAATGTTCCCGGCCGCAGTCTTCTGCCGGGACGCACCAACCCCTCCCACACATCCTTCTCCAGCCGCTTGAGCAGAAGAATCTCCACCGGCACGCCGGTATCCTCCTTTTCACCAAGCAGGCGGGCGGGAATAACCTTGGTTTCGTTAATCACCAGCACATCGCCCTTTTGGAGAAAACGGGGCAGATCGTAAAAATGCAGGTGCTGGATGCTTTTGTCCTTACGGTTGTATACCAGCAGGCGGCTGTGATCGCGCGGCTCCATGGGCGTTTGCGCAATCAGCTCCTCGGGCAGCACATAATCAAAATCGCTGGTTTTCATAGGTGCAGCTGTTCTCCTTCATCGGGTTTTACGACGGGCTTTCGCCCCAGATGCTCGTACGCGGCAGGCGTTACCACGCGTCCGCGCGGTGTGCGCATCATAAAGCCAAGCTGCATCAGATAGGGTTCGTATACATCCTCAATGGTGGAAGCGTCCTCGCCGGTCATGGCGCTGAGGGTTTCCAGCCCCACGGGGCCGCCGGCAAACTTGTCCATCATGGTGGAGAGCATGGTACGGTCGGTCTTGTCCAGACCCAGCTCGTCCACCTCCTGCATATCCAGGCTTTTGCAGGCCACTTCCCTGGTGATGACCCCTCCGCCCACAATTTGCGCATAGTCGCGCACGCGGCGCAGCATGCGGTTGGCAATACGGGGTGTGCCGCGGCTGCGGCGGGCAATTTCCAGAATGCCGTCATCGTGTGCGCGCACGTTAAGAATACCCGCGCTGCGGCGCACGATGGAGGCCAATTCATCCGGCGTGTACATTTCAAGGCGGAAGATGATGCCGAAACGGTCGCGTAAGGGGGCGCTGAGCAGGCCTGCGCGGGTGGTTGCGCCCACCAGCGTAAAGCGGGGCAGATCAAGGCGGATGCTGCGCGCCGTGGGCCCCTTGCCGATCATGATATCAAGCGCGTAGTCCTCCATGGCGGGATAGAGCACTTCCTCCACGCTGCGGCTGAGGCGGTGGATTTCATCGATAAACAGCACGTCGCCATCGGCCAGATTGGTGAGGATGCTGGCCAGATCGCCCGCCTTTTCGATGGCGGGACCGCTGGTGATGCGGATGTTCTGTCCCATTTCGGCAGCGATGATTCCCGCCAGCGTGGTCTTGCCCAGACCGGGCGGGCCGTAAAGCAGCAGATGATCCAGCGGTTCGTGGCGCTTGATCGCGGCCTCGATGGAAATGCTCAGATTCTGCTTGATATTTTCCTGTCCCACATACTCCCGCAGCGTTTTGGGACGCAGGCTGGTTTCCTGCTCGTCCTCTCCCTGACGAAAGCCGGTGGAAACGATTCGATCGTCCATTTTTGAGACTCCTTCTCTTAGCCGTTTTGCGCCATGTGACGCAGCGCCAGCCTGATCAGCTCATCCGCGCTGTCGGCCTGTCCCTTGACGCCCTTGAGGGCGTTGGCAGCCTCCTGCGGCGTGTAGCCAAGGGATTTGAGCGCCAGCATGGCCTCGCCGACCGCATCCTGCGCGGGGGCGTCCGCGGAGGGGGCAAGCACAAAGCCGTCCAGCTCCGAGGTGCCTTCCAGCGCATCCTGGGCCAGCTTGTCCTTGAGCTCCAGGCTCAGCCTCTGTGCGGTTTTCTTGCCAATGCCCGGCGCGCGGGAAAGCGCGGCGGCGTCTCCGGTAAGAAGGGCCAGCCTGAGATCGCTGAGCGGCATGCTGCCAAGCACGGCCAGCGCCATTTTCGCGCCCACGCCGCTTACGGAAATCAGCCGCCGGAACATATCGCGTTCTTCTCGCTTGAGAAAACCATACAGCTCCATCGCGTCTTCGCGCACATTCATATGGGTATACAGCGTGCAGTCACTGCCGGATTGAGGGAGAGCGCTAAGCGTGTTCATGCTGCACATCAGGCGCATGCCAAGCCCGGCGGCCGTCATCACAATGGCTTCGCCCTCGCTTTTTTCTACCAATACGCCCTTGACCATAGCGATCATCAGGCATCCCTCACTTCATTCTAAACTGCATCCGCGCCGGTCCCGCAGCCGCATGCGTAAGCGCAATGGCTATTGCATCGGCCGCGTCATCCGGCCTGGCGATATCCTCCATGTGCAGCAGCAGCTTGACCATTTGCTGGATCTGCTGCTTTTCGGCCTTGCCGTAGCCCACAATGGCCTGCTTAACCTGCATGGGCGTGTATTCGTAAAGCTGATCGGTATATTCCGCGCAGGCGGCGATGGCCACGCCGCGCGCTGCGCCCACGGTAAGCGCTGTGGTAACGTTTTTGGCAAAAAACAGCTCTTCAAACGCAATTTCGTCCGGCTTGTACATTTGAAGCAGCGCCCTCATTTCCCGGCCAATCTGTTTGAGCCTGTCGGGAAAGCTCTGCTGCGGAACGGTCAGAATGCAGCCGTATTGAATCAGCCTTTGCCGTCCACGCTCGCTTTCCACAACGCCCCAGCCCAGTGTGGCCAAACCCGGGTCGATGCCAAGCACAATCACCTTATCGCCTCCCCTGAACCTTATTATCATAAAAGGTTCAGGCGGATTTGTCAACCGGGGACCAGCCTTCGCGCAGGGTTCGCGCGGGGTACTTTTCCAACGAAGCCGGCAGGTCATGCCTGTTGGCATCAAGCGTAATCTGTGATATAATGAAAGATGATTACGAATTTTGGGAGGGTTCCCTGTGGCTTTGAACAGGAACAGGCTGCCTAAAACCGCCCGAACAGCCGCGTGGATGGCGCTGGACGCTGTACTGGTGAATGCGGCGCTTTTGCTTGCGCAGGTGGTGCGGTACTCTACGGATATGTCCTTTGCGTTTTTTGCCAACTCATTTCGTCTGGCCCCTGCCATGACGGTGCTGTTTGTGCTGGTGTTTTATGGGTTTGGATTGTACCGCACCATGTGGCAGTACGCCAGCGCCAGCGATGTGCTGCGAATTGCCGTCGCGTCGTTTGTGGCAACGGTTCTCACCTACGGCTTTTCGCTGGTCGCCAACCTGTTTGTGCGCCCGGACAACCTTTTCAGGCTGCACCGCATGGTGTATCTGCTGCACTGGCTGGTGGTTATTGCGCTGGTGGGTGGATCCAGGCTTTTGTACCGTGCGCTGGTGATGCGCGAGCGCTTCTCCCTGCTTAAATCCGGCAAAAACGATCTTCGCCGCGTCATGGTCATTGGCGCGGGATGGGCGGGTGCAAGCGTGGTGCACGAAATGCAGCGCGGCAACTACGGGCGCTGCGCCCCCGTGCTGGTGGTGGATGACGACCGTATCCGCACCGGCAGCCAGCTTAGCGGCGTACCCGTGGTGCGCGGCAGCGGCAATGTTCTCAAGCTGGCCAGCGACTATCGCGTGGATGAAATCATCATCGCCATCGCCACCCCCAAGGGAGATCTGAAACCGCTGATCGAAAAGTGCCTTGCCACCGGCTGCCGCGTGCGCCGCGTAAATCCCCTGCAGGATGTGCATGGCGAGGGCAACACCGCGCAGGTGCGCGATATCAATATCAACGACCTGCTGGGCCGTCCCGAGGAACGGCTGGACATGTCCCGCGTGGAGGATTTCTTTTGCGAGAAAACGGTGCTCATCACTGGCGGCGGCGGCTCCATCGGCAGCGAGCTGTGCCGCAAGCTGATGCCCCTGAAGCCCAAATGCATCGTGCTTTACGACATCAGCGAAAACTATATGTACGACCTGGCCAGCGAGCTCAAGCTGCGCTACGGCGACGCCATCAGAGACAGATTGATCCTGTGCGTGGGCAGCGTGCGCGATGAACAGCGCATGGACGAGGTATTTTCCAAATACCAGCCCCAGATCGTGCTGCATGCCGCGGCGCACAAGCATGTTCCGCTCATGGAGGATTGTCCCGATCAGGCGGTTAAAAACAATGTCTTTGGCACCTATCTGGCCGCCCGCACGGCTATCCGGCATCATGTTGAACGCTTTGTGCTCATTTCCACAGACAAGGCCGTTAACCCCACCAACGTGATGGGCGCAACCAAGCGTTTGGCCGAAATGATCATTGAGGCGCTCAACGCTTCCGGCAAAACGGAGTTTACCGCCGTTCGCTTTGGCAATGTGCTGGGTTCCCACGGCAGCGTGGTGCCGCTGTTTGAGCGCCAGATCCGCTCCGGCGGGCCGGTTACGCTGACCCACCCGGATATCATCCGCTATTTCATGACCATCCCCGAGGCCGCCAGCCTGGTGCTGCAGGCCGCGTCCATCGCCAAAGGCGGCGAGCTGTTTGTGCTGGATATGGGTCTGCCGGTTAAAATCCGCGAGTTGGCCGAGCGCATGATCCAGCTCTACGCGCCCCGCGATGGCCGCAAGGTGGATATTGTATACACCGGCCTGCGTCCCGGTGAAAAGCTCTACGAGGAGCTTTTGCTGGATGGAGAAGGCATTGCCAAAACCGAGAACGAAAAGATTTTTATCGCCAAGCCCGAGGTCATCAGCATGGACGATCTGAACCGCATGCTCGACTGCCTGCAAAAGTGCCTGGATGAAAACGGCGACATGCTGGAATGCCTGCACAAGCTGGTACCCACCTTTCGCGAGGCGGAGCAGGTAAACCGGGCCGTGCAGGAGAAGACGGCCGTATGACGCACGAAGCTCTGATGCGTCAGGCCCTGGAGGAGGCTCAAAAAGCCTTTGACGAAGGCGAAATTCCCGTAGGCGCGGTGATTGCCCGAAAGGGAGAAGTAATCGCCCGGGCGCACAATCTGCGCGAACAAACCGGCGATCCCACCGCACACGCGGAGATGTTGGCCATCCGTCAGGCCGCCCAAAGGCTGGGCGGCAGACGGCTTAACGAGTGCACGCTCTACGTTACCCTGGAGCCCTGCCCCATGTGCGCAGGCGCCATGGTAATGGCGTGCCTGGACAAATGCTATTTTGGTGCGCGGGACGAGCGGCAGGGCTGCTGCGAGAGCGTGTATGCGCTGCCCGCCGACCCGGCGTTTTATCACCGGGTGCCGTGCATAGGCGGATTGCTGGAGGCGGAAGCCTCCCGACTGCTCAAACAATTTTTCCGCGCCAGAAGAGAGGGGGATTGATCACTTGCGTCTGGACATTGACACCATTGTAACCGATATGGACGGTACGCTGCTCAATCCCCAGCGTGTGGTAACGGACTTTACCCTGAACGTGCTGGAGGAATGCAAGCGCCGCGGCATACGGCTCATTCCCGCAAGCGGACGTACCCGCGCCAGTATGCGCCCGCATATGCAAAGGCTGAATACAGGCATGCCCTATATTGGCGGCAACGGCTCGGAGATCGTTTCGGCCGATCATCAGCTGCTCGAGCAGCTCACGCTGGAACCCGATCTGGCCAGAGAGCTTTGTGCGCGCCTTGCAGGCGAAGGATTCCACGTACAGGTCTACGGCGATGATGCCTTCTACTACGCAAAGGAATGCGAAGCCAGCGAACGCTACAAGCGCTCCTCCGGCATGCGCGGCGTGGCGGTAGGCGACCTGACGGCGTTTCTCTCCTTCCGCACGCCCAAAATTCTGTGCATCGGCAACCCTGCCGACGTGGAGCGTCTGCTGCCCGTGATGAACAGAGAATACGAGGGCCGCGCCACCTTTACGGTAAGCGAGGTCAACTTTCTGGAGGTGGAGCCGCTCGGCGCCACCAAGGGCGAAGCGCTCAGGCGGCTGGCCGCCATGCGGGGCGATATTCTTCCCGACCGCACGGTGGCCTTTGGCGACAGCCTCAACGATCTCAGCCTTTTGCGCTTTACGCCGCACAGCGTGGCCATGGGCAACGCGCGCCAGGCCTTGAAGGACGAAGCCGCGTACGTATGCCGGACCAACACGCAGGACGGGCTTGCGCTTTTCCTGAAGGAATATGTGCTGTAAGGAGGACGGAAGATGATCAGGCTCAAGGATTTCTGCCACAAGCTGAATTTGGAAATTCTTAATGAGGTGGATGTAACCGAAATGAACATCAACGTTTCGGACATCAACCGTCCCGGCATGCAGTTTTGCGATTTTTACGAGTATTTTGCCTACGAACGCCCCCAGGTAATCGGCAAGGTGGAAATGACCTATCTGGAAACGCTCATGCCCGACAGGCGCCAGCAGGTGCTGGAAAAATATTTGAGCTACGCCCTGCCCTGCATTGTGGTATGTTGGGGCATGCGTGTGCCCAGAGAAATGCTGGAAATTGCCACGCGCCGCAACATCCCCGTTTTGCGCAGTCGCGAGCAGACCACCCGCTTTACGTTTCTCGCCATCAACTACCTCAACCGTGAGCTGGCGCCCCATGTAACCCGCCACGGCGTGTTGGTGGATGTACACGGCGTGGGCATTCTTATTACCGGCGAAAGCGGCGTAGGCAAAAGCGAGGTGGCGCTGGAACTGGTGCGCCGCGGCCATCAGCTGTGCGCGGACGATGTGGTGGATATCTGCCGCGTGGGCGAAAACCGCCTGGTGGGCGAATGCCCGGAAATGGTGCGCCATTTCATGGAGATCCGCGGCATCGGCCTGATCGATATCCGCGCCATGTACGGGATCGGCGCGGTCACGCGCTCCAAATCCATCGACATGGTTATCCACATGGAGCATTGGGACAGCAAAAAGGAATACGACCGTCTGGGATTGAACGAGGAAACCACCACCATTCTGGATGTCAAGGTTCCCTACCAGCTGATGCCCGTGCGCCCCGGCCGGAATCTGGCCATCATTGTGGAGGTTGCCGCCCGCAATCTCAGCCTCAAGCGTCTTGGGTACAGCGCGGCGCGGGAAATGGATCGCCGCCTGAACGCGCTGATTGCACAAAGCAACGCGGAATAACCGTTTTTTTCTTGCAACAAATGCAGCATTTGGTGTATGATAGGCGAAGGCCGTTCAAAGCGGCCCCGCTATGTAAAGGAGGACATATCCAATGGCGGATATGAGTATTCGGAAGCTCTACACGGAAATCCCCACGGAAAACATCCGGGAATGCACCGTCTCCGGCTGGGTGCGCACCGTGCGCGACAGCAAGGCCTTTGGCTTTATCGAGGTCAACGACGGCACTTATTTCAAAAACCTGCAGATCGTTTTGGAAGACGGTCTGACTGAAAACTTTTCCGAAATCGTCAAAACCACGCTGGGCAGCGCCATTCGCGCCACCGGCGAACTCGTTCTCACCCCCGGTGCCAAGCAGCCCTTTGAGCTTAAGGCAACCAGGGTGGACGTGGTAGGCCTGTGCGACCCCAGTTTTCCCCTGCAGAAGAAGCGTCACACCTTCGAGTATCTGCGCACCATCGCCCATCTGCGTCCCCGCACCAACACCTTCTATGCGGTGTTCCGCATCCGCTCGCTGGCGGCGCAGCTGTTGCACGCCTTCTTTGCGGAGCGCGGCTTTGTGTACGTGCACACCCCGCTCATTACCACCAGCGATTGCGAGGGCGCGGGCGAAATGTTCCAGGTTACCACCCTTCCGCTTGACAACGTACCCAAAACGGAGCAGGGCGATGTGAACTATGCCGAGGACTTCTTTGGCAAGCAGACCAGCCTGACCGTAAGCGGACAGCTGAATGTGGAAACCTTCTGCATGGCGTTCCGCAATGTGTACACGTTTGGCCCCACCTTCCGCGCCGAGAAGAGCTACACGCCCCGCCATGCCGCCGAGTTCTGGATGGTGGAGCCCGAAATTGCTTTTGCCGATTTGTTTGACGATATGGAGCTGGCCGAATCCATGCTCAAGTATGTAATCAGCCACATCCTTGAACAGGCGCCGGAGGAAATGGCTTTCCTGAACAGCTTTGTGGAAAAGGGCCTCATCGACCGCCTGACCGCCATTGTCAATAGTGATTTTGCCCGCTGCTCCTATACCGAGGCCATCGAGATTCTCAAGTCCTGCGGCCAGAAATTTGATTATCCCGTGGAATGGGGCGTAGACCTGCAGACCGAGCACGAGCGTTATCTGAGCGAAAAGCATTTTGGCAGGCCCGTGTTTGTCTACGACTATCCCAAGGAAATCAAGGCCTTCTACATGCGTCTGAACGACGACAACAAAACCGTTGCCGCAAGCGACCTGCTGGTGCCCGGCGTGGGCGAGCTGATTGGCGGCAGCCAGCGTGAGGAGCGCCTGGACGTGCTGAAAAAGCGCATTGCAGAGTGCGGCATGAAGGAAGAGGATTACAACTACTACCTCGATACCCGCCGCTTTGGCACCAACCCACATGCAGGCTTTGGTTTGGGCTTTGAGCGCCTGGTGATGTACCTGACCGGCATGACCAACATCCGCGATGTGCTCCCCTTCCCGCGTACCACCGGCAGCGCCGAATATTAAGGCAGGGCTTATCAAAAGCTTGCTCTTTTTCGGAACCGTCCACATGGATGAAAGATGACAACAAAACCGCTCGGGCAAAGACGTCCGGGCGGTTTCAGGCTATCGATAAACTCTCTGGGAGGTGTCGGAGGGCCGCAGCCCTCCGACTCTTGTTCCGAGCCCAGCGACCTGTGCGGTGGGCTCGGAAGCCTTGCGCAGCAAGGCTTTCCTTATGAACAGGGGCATGGATATGCGACCGAAGCCGTCAAAGCGGTTATCAGCGAGCTTCGTGAGATGGGATTTCGGAAGGTAACGGCAGGTTATTTTGTGGAAAATACGGCAAGCCGCCGGGTGATGGAAAAATGCGGCATGAAGCAAAGCGATCAGACGGAGGAAATCGAATACCGCGGCCGTCTTCATCAATGCCGGTATCATGAACTCTGCTTATCCTGATTTTTGGCAAGCCCTATCAAAAAACTGGTGCGGAGCCTCCCGAAGACGGGAGATTCCGCACCAGTCTGTTTTTTGCCGTTTGGAATTAGTACATGCCGCCCATACCGCCCATGCCGGCAGCACCGCCAGCGGGAGCAGCGGGTTCGGGAGCGGGAATATCCGCCACAAGGCTCTCGGTGGTCAGCACCAGAGCGGAAACGCTGGCGGCGTTCTGCAGGGCGCTGCGGGTTACCTTGGTGGGATCGATAATGCCACGCTCAATCATGTCCACGTATTCGCCCTTGAGCGCGTCGTAGCCATAGTTGGGCTTGTTGTTGTTCTTCACATTTTCAACAATCACGCTGCCGTCGATGCCGGCGTTCTTGCTGATCTGACGCAGGGGCTCCTCCAGAGCGCGCACAATGATCTGCACGCCGGTCTTGGCGTCGCCGGTGTGGTTGGCCAGCTCGGCGGTTACGTCGTTGAGCACGTTGAGCAGAGCGATGCCGCCGCCGGGCACAATGCCCTCTTCCACAGCAGCGCGGGTAGCGGCCAGAGCGTCCTCAATGCGCAGCTTGCGCTCCTTCATTTCCACCTCGGTAGCGGCGCCCACCTGAATCACGGCTACGCCGCCAGCCAGCTTGGCCAGACGCTCCTGCAGCTTTTCGCGGTCGTAATCGCTGGTGGTTTCCTCGATCTGGCTGCGGATGGAGGCCACGCGGCCGGCAATGGCTTCGGGATCGCCCGCGCCTTCCACGATGGTGGTGTTTTCCTTATCCACCTTTACCTGACGGGCGGTGCCCAGCAGATCGATGGTGGTTTCCTTGAGTTCCATGCCCAGCTCATCGCTGATCACCTGACCACCGGTCAGCACAGCGATGTCGCGAAGCATTTCCTTGCGGCGGTCGCCAAAGCCGGGAGCCTTGACTGCAACGCAGGTGAAGGTGCCGCGCAGCTTGTTCACAACCAGAGTGGCCAGGGCTTCGCCTTCCACATCCTCGGCGATGATCAGCAGCTTGCGGCCGGCCTGCACTACCTGCTCCAGCACGGGCAGAATCTCCTGAATATTGGAGATCTTCTTGTCGGTAATCAGGATGTAGGGATTGTCCAGAACCGCTTCCATCTTTTCGGTATCGGTTACCATGTAAGCGCTGGCATAGCCGCGGTCAAACTGCATGCCTTCCACGGTGGTCATGCCGGTTACCATGGTCTTGCTTTCCTCAACGGTGATCACGCCGTCCTTGCCAACGGTCTCCATCGCATCGCTGATCAGCTGGCCGATGGTCTCGTCACCGGCGGAAATGCTGGCAACCTGGGCAATGCTCTGCTTGCTGGTGATGGGCTGGCTGATCTTCTGCAGGCCGTTCACGGCAGCGGCAACACCGGCTTCAATGCCCTTCTTGAGCACCATGGGGTTGGCGCCGGCAGCCAGGTTGCGCAGGCCTTCGCGGATGATGGCCTGGGCCAGCAGGGTGGCGGTGGTGGTGCCGTCGCCGGCAACATCGTTGGTCTTGGTGGAAACTTCCTTCACCAGCTGAGCGCCCATGTTTTCAAAGGGATCTTCCAGCTCAATTTCCTTGGCAATGGTCACGCCGTCGTTGGTGATGAGGGGAGCGCCGAACTTCTTATCCAGCACAACGTTGCGGCCCTTGGGGCCCAGGGTGATCTTGACGGTATCGGCCAGAGCGTTTACGCCCTTTTCCAGTGCGCGGCGAGCGTCCTCGCCATACTTAATCTGCTTTGCCATAATGGATTTCCTCCTTCAATACGGTAATGGTTCAAAGGCCGGCCTCCGCTAATGTGTGCCGCGGTGGCCTTGCAAACAGTTTGGGTTTTTCTCCGCGTGAAACGGCAGGATTATTCGACGGTTGCCAGAATATCGCTCTGACGAACAATGATCAGTTCCTTGCCGTCGATCTTCACTTCGGTTCCGGCATACTTGGAATAGATCACCTTGTCGCCGACATTTACGCACATTTTAACTTCCTTGCCATCCACCAGGCCGCCGGGGCCAACGGCCAGCACTTCGGCCATGAGGGGCTTTTCTTTGGCGGTGCCGGTAAGCAGGATGCCGCTCTTGGTGGTTTCTTCCACTTCTACGTTCTTGATGACCACACGGTCGCCCAAAGGCTTCACGTTCATGTCTGAATCCTCCCTGATTGAAAAAAATAGTGGGCTTGTTAGCACTCGAATTGGTTGAGTGCTAACAACTGAACATACTATAAGCCATTTCATGCCAAGTGTCAAGCGTTCATGCAAAATTTCGTATTTTGTTCACAGTTCACTCAAATGCGTGTTACAATAGAGGCGAACGAAAGGAGGAATGCGCCGGATGACGCCTTCCGATGCTCAACTGTTGCTGGACTGGTACGACCGTGTAAGGCGCGACCTGCCCTGGCGGCGCACTAAAAACCCCTACTGTATCTGGCTGTCGGAAATTATGCTGCAGCAAACGCGCGTGGAAACGGTAAAAGGCTATTATGCCCGTTTTCTTGAATGCTTTCCCACCATTGAGGCGCTTGCGCAGGCGCCTCAGGGACAGGTACTGAAGGCCTGGGAGGGCCTGGGCTATTACAGCCGCGCACGCAACCTGCAAAAGGCCGCCCAGACCATTATGAGCGAGCATGGCGGCGTATTTCCCGCCAGCTACCAGCAGATTCTTGCCCTGCCGGGCATTGGCCCCTATACAGCCGGAGCCATCGGCAGCATCGCCTTTGGCCTGTGCGAGCCCGCGGTGGATGGCAACGTGTACCGTGTTGCCTCGCGCTTCTATGGCATTCGCGAGGATGTGGGCATTCCGCGCGTGCAAAAAGAAATCCGGGAGCTTGTAAAAAATTCCATCCCCTCAAGCCGTCCGGGCGATTACAATCAGGCGCTGATGGAGCTGGGCGCAAGCCATTGCTGCCCCGGAACACCCGCCTGCGAGCTGTGCCCGTGGAACGAACGCTGCGATGCCTGCATGGAGGGAGACGCCGATGTGCTGCCCATCCACGAAAAAAAGAAGCCGCCCAAAGAAATGGAGATCGCGGTTTGCCTGTTAACCTGCGGCGGCAGGATATACGTTACCCGCAGGGAGGAGCGTATGCTGAACGGCCTGTATGTCTTCCATCTGATTGAAGAAGAAACGCGCCCCTCCCGCGTGGAGCAGCTATTGCGCGAAAGCGGCTTCCGCTGCCGGTTTGTTCAGGACCTGGGCAAGGCGCGGCATGTGTTTACGCACCGGGTGTGGAATATGCGTATTCTGCACTTTGAGCTGGATGAGACGCCCGCGGGCGCGCAAATGGTTGATCGAGCCCAACTGGAAAAGCTGCCCTTTCCAACGGCGGTAAAGGCGGCGGTACAAAAAGCAAAAACGCTGCTTTCGGCAGCAGAAACAGGCGGGCAGCAAACAGCCCGCGCGGAGGAAGCGCCATGAAACTGTCCAGGGTACACCACATTGCCATCATCGGCAGCGATTATCAAAAAAGCCGTCACTTCTATGCCGATGTGCTTGGCCTGAAAATCATCCGTGAAACCTACCGTAAAGCCCGGGACGACTACAAGATCGACCTGCAGCTGGACGATCTGGAGCTGGAGCTGTTTATCATGAAAAATCATCCTCAGCGCGTCAGCTTCCCGGAGGCCTATGGGCTGCGCCATTTGGCGTTCAGGGTGGATTGTGTAGAGGATACCGTGCGCGAGCTGAATGCCCTTGGCATTGAAACAGAGCCCATTCGGGTAGATCCCGTAACCGGTGGACGGATGACCTTCTTTTTTGACCCGGATGGCCTGCCGCTTGAAATTCATGACTGAAGCATGATAGGGCCACGCGCAGCAGGAGAAAGCAGATCATCAGGAGGAAAAGCAATGGAAAACGAAAAGGTATTTGCCATGAAGCTGAGCAGGGTTTATCCGCTGCTGGTGCAAAAGGCGGAACGAAAGGGCCGAACGGAGGACGAGGTAAAGCAGGTCATCTTTTGGCTTACAGGCTACGATGAAGCCGGATTGCAGCGCCAGCTGAAAGAGGATGTTTCCTACGGTGACTTTTTTGAGCAGGCGCCTGCGTTCCATCCCAACAGCGCGCTGATTCGCGGCGTTGTGTGCGGCGTAAGGGTGGAGAATGTGGAGAATCCGCTGATGCAGAAAATCCGTTATCTGGACAAGCTGGTGGATGAGCTGGCCAAGGGCAAGCCCATGGAAAAAATTCTGCGCAAATAAAAAAGGGGACGGAGCCCGCTGCTCTGTCCCCTCAGGCTGTCAAAAAAACTCGCCTGCGGCGATCTTTTCTGCCAGGAACTGGCGGAAATGTTTTCGGCAAAGC
>JAEDGL010000034.1 GCA_016297535.1 Clostridia bacterium
TCGTACATGGCCACGCTGGCGCTCTGACGGGTGGGATCGTTGGTGTAAACGATCTTCTTGCCCAGCGTTCCCTCGTGCTTGGACAGGTATTCCTGCACGGTAAAGTATTCGCCCTTGGTGCTCTTGAACAGCAGCGTATCCTTGACCTGCTCAAAGAACTTGCTGTCGCGCATGCAGCCGTACTTGACAAAGGGATGGATATCGTCCCAGTATTTCTGGTAATCCTCGCGGGCGGTGTTGAACAGGCCGCACAGCTTGTCCGCCACCTTGCGGGTGATGTAGGCGGACAGCTTTTTGACATAGCCGTCGTTTTGCAGGAAGGAGCGGCTTACGTTCAGGGGCAGGTCGGGGCAGTCGATCACACCCTTGAGCAGCATGAGGAACTCCGGGATGACCTCCTTGATGTTATCGGCCACAAATACCTGGCCGCTGAACATTTTGATTTCGCCCTCGCGGGTGCCAAAATCGTTGGTCAGCTTGGGGAAATACAGGATGCCCTTGAGGTTGAAGGGATAATCCACATTCAGGTGCACGTAGAACAGCGGATCCTCATAGGTGTGGAACACCTCCTGATAGAAGCGCTTGTACTCCTCCTCGGTGCAGTCCTTGGGGGCTTTGAGCCACAGCGCCTCGGTGGCGTTGATGCGCTCGGGTGCCTTGGGCTCCTCGGGCTTTACCTCTTCGCCCTCGGCGGCGGTAACGGGAACCTCTTCCTTTACCACATCCAGATAGACGGGGGTGTTCATAAAGCCGCAATAGCGCTTGAGCACCTCGTGCACGCGGTACTCCTGCAAAAATTCCTTTTCATCCTCGCTGATGTGCAGGATGATGTCGGTGCCGCGTTCGGTACGGCTGCCCTCCTCCATGGAAAAGGCCATGCCGTCCTCGCTGATCCAGCGCACGGGCTGGGCGCCCTCGCTGCCGGAAAGGGTTTCGATGGTTACCTTGTCGGCCACCATGAAGGCGGAATAGAAGCCCAGGCCAAAGTGGCCGATGATGCCGCTCTTGTCCTCGCCCTCATAGTTTTTCAAAAATTCCTCCGCGCCGGAGAAGGCCACCTGGTTGATGTACTTTTCCACTTCCCCGGCCGTCATGCCGATGCCGTTGTCGCTAAAGCGCAGCTCGCCGGCCTTTTCATCCACGGTAACGGTTACGCGGTAGTCGCAATCCGCATCCGGGTCAAGCATTTTCTGCTTGGTGATGGCGTCGCAGCCGTTGGAAACCAGCTCACGGATAAAGATGTCCTTGTCCGAATACAGCCAGCGCTTGATGATGGGCATAATGTTTTGCGCATGGATGGAAATGTTGCCCTGATTGATCATGGTTCCGCCTCCTGAAAAATGAACCCTTCCCGGGTTGAAAGTAGTGGAAGCGGGCGTAAAAGTGCGCCCGACGGTTGTATTGTAGCAGAGTCGGGCGCAAAATGCAACGCATTTTTAGCACTCATTAGCCAAGAGTGCTAACAGTTTTCCATTCGTTCATATTTGGCATGGGTTCTTCCAGTTTTTTGATCTGCTCCCGGTTAATCATCCTCAGCAGCCGGATTGCTGCCTTTACCTCGCCCTCATCAAAGAGCTGAGCGGCCCGTAAGCGAAAAAAAATCCATTCATCCTGCCGGTCGTTCATGTTTATCACACCTTTCGACACCAGCATAGCACAGAAAATGTCGGATGCAACCAAAAAGAATGTCGAATCCTGGCAGGGACTGGGTCAAAGGGGCGAAAGTTTTCTTGACCGGCTCCGCGGACCGATGGTACAATACCCGTGGAGGGGGGGGAAGCAAATGCTCTATCTAACGCAGTTTTCCTTTCCGGATGGCGAGCGCGAATTTGACTTTTTTCTGGGGCAAAAGCGCACCTGCCACGACAGCTTTTATCCGTTTCAGATTTTGTCCCGGCACCACCTGACGCAGCTTTCCTTTGAGCCGGTCACCATTCTTTACGGCGGCAACGGCAGCGGCAAGACCACCGCCGTCAACGTGATTGCCCAAACGCTTCATCTGTGCCGCGATACGCGGTTTAACCAGTCGCCCTTTTTTAACGATTATACCGCCCTGTGCGAATACGAGCTGCGCCAGCCCGTGCCCCCCAACAGCCGCATCATCACCAGCGATGATGTGTTTGACTACATGCTCAACCTGCGCGCCCTCAACGAGGGCATCGACTTGCGCCGCGAGGAGCTGTTTCAGGAATATCTGGATGACAAGTATTCCGATTTCAAGTACCGCACGCTGGAGGATTACGAGCAGCTCAAGCGCGTCAACCTCTCCCGCAGCAAAACCCAGTCCAAATACGTGCGCAGGCGGCTGATGGATAACCCCCGCGAACAGTCCAACGGCGAAAGCGCGTTTTTCTACTTTACCAGCAAAATAGAGGAAAACGGCCTCTACCTGCTGGACGAGCCCGAAAACAGCCTGTCGCCCCAGCGCCAGCAGGAGCTGTTGGGCTTTCTGGAGGATTCCGTCCGCTTTTTCGGCTGCCAGTTCATCATCGCCACGCACTCGCCGTTTCTGCTTTCCATGCGCGGTGCTCGGGTGTACGACCTGGATGAGGATCCCGTGCGCATCCGCCGCTGGACGCAGCTGCCCGCCGTACGGGCGTATTATGATTTCTTCCGCCGTCATGCCTCCGCCTTTGAGGACGGGGACGACCGAATCATTCCTCCTGATTCAGGAATCGAGCAAAACCAATCGGAGTTGGTAAGGAGAGAATAACAAAATGCAAAAGATAAAATTCAAAATCAAAGATAGAAAAAAACTTGCCGAACTGATAGAGCGAATCCCGGTTCAGAATCTGATCAGCATGGAAGTGGAAACATACAGGGGATCCTACCTGGAAGGAATTAATTGGGATTTCCTGAAGTATGTATATAACAGAGAAAAAGATACGAATGATAGTCCCGGATGGATAGATTACACAATAGTCTATAAGGATTCCATTTCTCCTGATAGCCTTGTTTCTGACTTTGATGATATCCAAAACAATGGTACCTGCGGTTCAGAATCCATCGTAACCGTCATTTATGATGAAGAAAGATGAAAACCTCCGCATGGTTTTGCCATGCGGAGGTTTCAGGCTGTCGATAAACCCTCTGGGAGGTGTCGGAGGGCCGCAGCCCTCCGACTCTTGTTCCGAGCCCAGCGACATGTGCGCTGGGCTCGGTTGCCTTGCGCAGCAAGGCTTTCCTTCTTATTTGTTATTCCGAAACCTGGCTTACGCATTCCTGCGCCCAGCTGGCAGCGCCCTTGATTTCCTCCTCGGAGGGATGCTTGCCGCCAAACAGGCCGCCCTTGCCAGAGCAGACGTACGCTTTATCCAGCACCTTGACGCCCACGGCCGTCAGCGCATCGCGCATCTGGCGGATGGCGTTGTCGTTCTTCTGAGGATTGCAGCAGAACAGCGCCGCGTTGGCAACGCGCTTGGCATTGAGCGTGCGGATGAATTCCAGCGTGGTCTTGTCCGCCTTGCCGCCCTCACAGCCCAGGAACATGAGAATCACATTTTCGGGCATGTAGGCCGGGGGCAGAGCCTCCTTGATCATGTTCACTTCCTGGCCGATCGCGTCGGCAAGCATGGAAGCGGAGCCCTTGGGGCTTACAAAGTGCAGTCTACCTTTCATCAGAAAAACGCCTTCTTTCGCCGGATTTTGTTATCATCCATTATAAAGGAATACGCGGGTTTGTCAAGCTTGCCCTGCGCCGGTTCAGCGCACCGTACGCCATTTCTGCGACAGATAGTAGCACATGCCGATCACCATGGGCATAAACCCGGCCAGCGCATCGCCGTACCAGAAGCCCTGGCAGCCCATGCCCAGACCAAAGCCCAGCAGCGCGGCAATGCCGATACGGCTGATCATGCCGTCGATCAGGGCAACGGCAAAGTTGAGCCTGGTATTGCCCGAGCCGTTGATCAGCGAAAAGCTCATGCTGCGGGTGGCGGAGCCGAAAAAGTTGAGCACGGTGGGCACCACCAGGATATGCGCAACCGCCAGCACCGCCGCATCGGTGGTGAACAGGTCAAAGATCTGCTGCGAGAACAGGATCATCGCCAGCGAGCATACGCCGGATACGATCAGCCCGCATACCAGCACCGTGCGCAGGATGACCGGAACCCGCTCGTACTTGCGCGCGCCCAGATTTTGGCCCACCATGCTGCTTCCGGCGGTGGTGAAGGAGTTGGACACAATGCCGATCATCATGTTTACCTTGTTGTAAATGCCGCTGAGCGCGGAGTACACCACGCCGTGCAGATTGATCCAGGAGGTAAGCACAATCTTGGACAGGTTGATCGCCGCCGACTGGATGGCCATGGGCACGCCCAACGCCACCAGCTTTCGCAGCGCCGCACCGTGGATGGCAAAGCTGGAAAGCCGAAAATCAAAGCCGAAATTCTCCCGATGGCGGTAGAGGTAGATAAGCGCAAACACAAAGCTGGCGGCCTGCGAAACCACCGTGGCCAGCGCCGCGCCAAACACCTTCAGATCCAGCCATGCCACCAGCACCAGATCCAAAATCAGGTTGAGCACCGCAGCAATGGCAATAAACATGAAGGGCCTGCGGCTGTCGCCCATGCCGCGCAGAATGGCGCTGACAATGTTGTAGCCATAGATAAACGCAAGCCCCACCAGGCAGGTAACCGTATAATCCATGGTAAAGGCGTAGGACTCGGCGGGGGTATTCAGCCAGCCAAGCAGCTGATGGCGGATGAAAAAGCAGCCCACGGATATCAGCAGCGCCACGCCCAGCAGAAAGGTGAACATGGTGCCGATGGTGTGCCTGACATCCTCCATGCGCCCAGCGCCCACATCCCGCGCCACCAGCACCTGTCCCGCGGAGGAAAAGCCCATGGCCACAAAGGTGAGCAGATGCAGCACATCGCCGCCGATGGATACGGCGCTCATGCCCGTGCCGCCAATGAACTGGCCGACCACGATCATATCCACAATGTTGTACACCGCCTGCAGGGCGTTGGAAACAAACAGCGGAAAGGCAAAGCTCAGCAGCAGCTGTGTTACATTGCCTCCCGTCAGATCCCGAACCATGGATTGCTTTTGTGTGCTCATACGGACCCTCTTTCTGTCTTTCTGCAGAGCTTGCTCTGGTGGGGCTGCGGCCCTATGGCAACGCCGTCAGGCGCGCGCCTTTTTCTTTTTGCGTTCCATCAGCACCACGGCCACCATCATGATTACCGTAACCACATAGGGCGCCATGGAGGTGATATCGGAGGGAATATACTTTTGCATGCGCAGGCCCAACGCGTCGATAAAGCCAAACAGCAGCGCCGCCAGGAACACCCGGGGCGGGTTGCCCCGGCCAAAGATGACGCAGGCAAAGGCCACATAGCCGCGGGCGGCGCTCATGTTCTGGCTGAACATGGTCAGGTATCCCAGCGACAGATGCGCCCCCGCCACCGTGCTCAGCACGCCGCACAGCACGCTGGCCAGGCATTTCATCCGCTCGGGGTTTTTGCCGCAGGCGGTCAGCGCATCCGGGTATTCGCCCGCCGCGCGCAGATGGAAGCCCGCGGGCGTTTTGTAAACAAACGCCCAGCACACGGGCACCAAAATCCAGCTTACATACACCAGCAGGGTGTTGCCGCTGATCAGCGGGCCAAGCACGGGAATCTGCTCGATCAGCGGAATGCGGATGGTGGGCAGCGGCACGATGGCGGGATCGGAAAACGAGCCGGTTACGCCAAACATGGTGCGCAGCAGGAAGATGGTCAGCCCGCCCGCGAAAATGTTGAGCGCCACGCCGATGATGAACTCATCGCTGTGAAAACGGATAACAAACAGGTAATAGAACAGTCCAAGCAGAATGCCAATCAGCAGAGCGGCGGCCAGACCGCCCACCCAGCTGCCCGTATAATAGCTGCCCACTACCGCAAAAAACGCGCCGATCAGCATCATGCCGTCGATGCCGATGTTGGTAATGTTTACATGCTGGGTCATCAGGCAGCCCAGCGCCGCCAGCACCACGGGGGTGGCGGTGCGCAGCGTGTTTTGCAGCAGGAGGATGTTGAAGATATCGCCCATGTTATGCCGCCTCCTTTTTGGCGCGCAGGCGCGCCCGGCGCACGCTGATCCAGTTGCCCACCGCAGTGCGGATGCCGCTTTCCGCCGCCATAAAGAAAATGATGATGGACTGCACAATCAAAATCAGCTCGCTGGGCACGCCGGCGCTGAGCTCCATGGATTTTCCGCCAATGGAGAGGATGGCGAAGAAAAAGCTCATCACGATTACGCCAAAGGGATTGTAGCGCATGATCATGGCCACCAGCATGCCGTCAAAGTAAAACTCGTTGCTTACCGTGGTGATAAAGCGCTTGTGCAGGCCAAAAACCTCCAGCATGCCCACCATGCCGCAGATGGCCCCGCTGAACACCATGCTCCACAGCATCAGCCTGCCGGTGGAAATGCCGCCGTAGCGGGCGAAGGTGTCGTTTTCGCCGGTCAGCTTCATCTCAAAGCCCACGGAGGAGCGGGACATGATGTACCACACCAGCAGCGCCACGGCAGCGGCGTAAAACGCGCCGGTGGTCAGGTTGCTCAGGCGGATCAGCGGCGTAAAGGCCGCTTCCCTCATAATGCTGTCCGTGCCGGCGGCAATGCCGCGCTCGGCGGTTTTCAGAGGCCCGTTGGCCAGATAGGAGCAAAAATAGATGGCCACGGAATTGAGCATAATGGTGGTGATCACCTCGTCCACCTTCCACCTTACCTTCAGCCAGCCCGGCAGCAGCGCGTACAATCCGCCCGCCGCCATGGCCGCCAGCAGGGAAAGCGTTACCACCAGCCACGCCGGGCCCTGCGCCCGCGCGCCCACCACCGCGGCGGCCATGGCGCCCAGAAACAGCTGGCCCTCGCCGCCCACGTTAAACATGCCCGCCCTGGCCGCCAGGCTCATGGCCAGGCCGGTCAGGCACAGGGTGATGGTTTTGGCCAGCGTGTTGCCCACCGCGCGGGGCTTGCCCAGCGCGCCGCTGATCAGCGCCGCATAGCTTTGCAGCGGGTCATGCCCGGTCAGCTTCATCACGCCTGCACCCACCAGCAGCGCCAGCGCCACGGCCAGCAGCAGCGAAACCAGATAATCGCGCGTCAGCTTCTGCGCGGGCTTCAGGCGCAGAAGCGCGCGCAGGGATTGCACCATGCCCTTCATTGCGCGTTCACCTCCTGATAGCCGCCGGTCATGAAGTAGCCAATGGATTGCTTGTCGATGGAGCCTGCGGCAAACTCGCCGGTAATCCGCCCGTCGTAAAGGGTAATCAGGCGGTCGCTCAGGCGGAACAGCTCGTCCAGATCCGCGCTGATGAGCAGGATGGCGCAGCCCTCGTTGCGCTTGCGGATGATCTGCTCGTGGATAAACTCCGTCGCGCCGATATCCACGCCGCGCGTGGGCTGGCACACCAGCAGCACGGGGGTATCAAATTCAAATTCGCGGGCGATAACCACCTTTTGCATGTTGCCGCCGGAAAGGGAGCCCGCAGGCTCGTCCACCCCGCTGGTGCGGATGTCGTAATCCTGCGCCAGCGTTTTGGCGTGGCGGCTGATGGCGCTCTTTTTGAGATGCAGCCCCAGAACGCTGAACGCCCGCGAATGCTGGCGGCCCAGCAGCAGGTTATCCGCCACGCTGGCCCTGGCGTCCATGCCCATGGACATGCGGTCCTCAGGGATGTAGCTGAGCCCCTGCGCACGGATGCGGCGCGGGGGCTTGCCCGTTACGTCCTGCCCGCAAAGGGTGACGCTGCCGCTTTGGGCCGGACGCATGCCCGCGATGCATTCGGCCAGCTCGGTCTGGCCGTTGCCCTCTACGCCGCACACGCCCACAATTTCGCCCGCGCGCACGCTGATGGTTACGCCGTTGAGCGCGGGAAGGCTGCGGTCGTTGAGCGATTTGAGGTTGAAAATTTCAAGCATCGGCCTGCCCGCGCGTTGGCTGGTGCGCAGATCGTCAAAGATCACATCGCGCCCCACCATCAGGGAGGCGATTTCGCGCTCGCTGGTTTGGGCGGTGGAAAGCACTTTGACCAGCTTTCCGCGGCGCATTACGCCCACCCGGTCGGAAATGCGCATCACCTCCGGCAGCTTGTGGGTGATGAGAATTACCGTCATGTTCTTTTCATCCACAATGCGGCGGATGACCACAAACAGCTCCTCCGTCTCCTGCGGGGTAAGCACGGCGGTGGGCTCGTCCAGAATGAGCACATCCGCGCCGGTGCGCAGCGCCTTCAGGATTTCCACGCGCTGCTGCAGCCCCACGCTCAGGTCGCGCACGGTATCGGTGGGCTCCACCCGCAGGCCGTATTCCTCGCTCAGCTCCCGCACACGCCGGATAGCAGCCTTTTCATCGTAGAAAATCCCCTTTTGGGGCTCGTGACCCAGCAGAATGTTCTGCGCCACCGTAAAGCCCGGCACCAGCTTGAAATGCTGGTGCACCATGCTCACGCCCATGCGCATGGCGTTTTCGGGGCTGTGGTTTGCGCCGGTTTTCTGCCCTTTGATGAAAAGATCGCCCAGCGTGGGTTTTTGCATGCCGTACAGCAGATTCATCAGCGTGCTTTTGCCCGCGCCGTTTTCGCCGACCAGCGCAAACACCTCGCCCCGCAGGATGGACAAACTGACGTCGTCGTTGGCCAGCGTGCCGGGATACTGCTTGCTGACATGCTCAAAGCGTACGATTTCGTTGGTATTCATGGGAGAAACTCCTTTTGGCGGAGACGCCGCCCCCGCGGTATCGAAACATGGGGCTGACACATCCGAAATGTGTACAGCCCCATACAAAGGTTATTTGCTGCGCCCTCAGCGGGTGCTTTCAACCACGATCTCGCCGTCGATAATCTTCTGCGCCAGCGCTTCCACCTCGGCCTTCAGCTCGGGGCTTACCTGCTGGGTCATGTTTTCGTCGCCGTAGCCCAGGCCTACCAGGCCGGTGGACATATCGGCCTCCCAGATGGTACCGCCTTCAAACACGCCGTCGGCAATGTACTGGGAAATGACGGTGTAAATGCTGTCGCCAACCTTCTTCATCATGGAGGCGATGATCACATCGGGGTTGACGTACTTCTGATCGCTGTCCACGCCGATGGCGTACTTGCCCTGCTCCTGGGCGGCCTCAAACACACCCAGACCGGTTTTGCCGGCCACCTGGTACACAACGTCCGCGCCCTTGCTGTACAGGCTGAGCGCAGCCTCCTTGCCCTTGTCGGGCGCTTCGTAGTCATCGGTATAGATGGGTTCCAGCACCCTGCCCTCAGGATTGGCGTACAGAGCGCCCTGCTGATAGCCTACGATAAAGTTGTTGATGGTCTCGCTGTTTTCGCCGCCGATTACGCCGACGGTGCTGTTTTCAGAAAGCTTCATGGCGATATAGCCGGCCAGGAAGCTGCCCTGGTTTTCGGCATACACAATGGAAAGCAGGTTGTCGCCCACGCCGTCCAGGCCGTTATCCACAAAGATGAATTTGGTATCGGGCATTTCCGGCACAACGGCGGTCAGTCCATCCCAGAACTGCCAGCCAACGGCCACCACGATATCATTGGTTTCGGCGGCTTCCACCAGCGCAACCTGATACATGCTGGCGTCGGATTTGCATTCCACCACGCTGCCGATTACACCGCAGTCGGCCTCCAGACGCTTGAGTCCCTCGTTGGCGCTGTCGTAAAAGCCCAGATCGCCCAGCGTTTCGGCCACGCACAGCGCAACCCTCACGCCGCTGTTTTCAGCAAAGGCGCAGGATACGCAAAGGGTAAGAACCATAGCCAGGCAAAGCAGTACGGAAACAAGCTTTTTCATACTCATTTGACTTCCTTTCTGGTGTTCGTCCTTTATGGGGTAGATACCGCATCTATTATACTCTGTTGCCGGTTTGTGCGCAAGAGCCAAAAGCCCCTGCTATGGTTTGCAAAAACGGCGTAAAAAAATGTCCCCCTTCCACGGCTTTTTTGCCTGAAGGGGGAACAAAAGCATTATTTGGCCCGTTTGCGCTGCAGGAAGGCCTGATAGCGGGCCAGGCGCTGCGGCCAGATCTGCCGCCAGTTCATGGGAACCAGGTAGCATACCAGCAACGCCATCAGAACGCCCACGGAGGTATCGACGATGCGGTTGAGGGCATAGCTCACATAGCTTTCCACCGGGGTGTTGAACAGGATGATGCACATGACCACCCCGCCGGGCTGCACGCCGCCGGACCATACGCTCTGGCAGGCCAGAATCAGAATGACCGTGCCCACCAGCGTAAACAGCGCAAGCAGCGGCGTGTGGTGGCCGTCCGGCACAAAAAACAGGTACAGGCGAAACAGCAGCATGCCCAACAGACCGCCGATGATGGTGCCGTAGAGGCGGTTGCCTCCGCCGTTTTTATACCCGTCCGACAGGTTCTGCCCCATGCCGAAGATGACGCCGATGCAGGCGAATGCCGGGCTGCGGTCAAAAAAGTAGTAAATCAGCGCGCACAAAGCGGCGGTAACGGCGGTTTTGATGTTGCGCATGCCAATTTTGTTGGGCAGCCGCACCGGGTTTTCGATATTCATGGGTTGTGCCTCCAGTAATTTCTTTGGTTTGTCCAAAAAAGGACGCGACCCGTCGGGGCCGCGCTGTTTGAACCTGCCACATTATACTCCCGCCGCCCAGGAGCGTCAAGAGCCAGACGAAGGCGATTCCCTTTTTGTCTCCGGCTGATTGACCCCGCCGTTGCAAAAGGCCTGCGGGGTAACGCCGGTTTGCTTGACAAACGCACGGTAGAAGCCTGCATAGTCGCCAAAGCCGCTGGCGCGGGCCGCGGCGCCGGGGGTGGCTCCATCGCGCATCAGACGCTGGGCCAGCATGATGCGCTTGCTCAGAATGTACTGGTATACCGACAGGTTGGCATATTCCTTGAAGGCGTGCAGCAGGTAGTATTTGCTTACAAAAAAGTGTTCGGCCAGGCCGTCCAGCGTAAGCGGCTCGGTAATGTGATCATTTATATAGGTAATGATTTCTCTCATGCGGCCGGGAATGGAAAAGCTTTCCTCGGCGCCGGGGTTCACAAGCCGGCAAAAGGCCACCGCCAGCATGTTGACCATGCAGCGGGCCAGCAGCCTGTCCGCAGGCTCGGTCAGGTTGGAATAGCGGATGGCCTCGTCCGCCAGCGCAATCAGCCCCGTGCCCGCCCGCACATCCACATGAAAGCCGTAGGCGTAGTGCTCCACGGCGGAGTCGAGAATATCCAGCATGGAAAACTCCGGCGTGGACATGCTTTCCAGGCACTCGCGCGTGATATAGAAAAAAACGCGCTCATACCGCCCCACCGGCGCCTTGGCCACCCAGCGGTGCATCACGCCCGGCGGAAAAATGAACATGTCGTAGGGCTTGGGCGTGTACAGCCGCCCCTCAATGGCAATATCGATATTGCCGGACAGGTAAAGATAGCATTCGTAATAATCATGCGCATGAAAACCCGCCATATTGCTGGGATTGTTGGTAACGGCGTGGTACACCTCGTAAACATGGTCGCTGGCCATATCGTAGGTCATATCGCGCGGATGGTTGCTCATTCTGGCCACCTCCTTACCAAAGCGTAAATTGCAAATTGCACCCGTTTCTCTATGATAATATAGCAACTTTCGCAATAATTCAAGTTATTTTATCAATTGCCAGCCCAGCAATTTGAATGTAAAATGATATAAAAATTATACAAATTGCACATTGAATACCACAACTATTCTACGTGTAATTTTGCTGCACTCTGGAGCAAGCCAAGGTTCAAAATTGTGAAAGTGGCGGCAAAAAAACAACGAATTGGAGGCGACGGCAAGTGCAAACCCCGGTCAAGTTCAAACGCAATGTTTGGAGAGACGTGGCCAAATGCAAGTGGCTGTATGTCATGCTTGCAATCCCGCTGGTACAGTATCTCCTGTTCAGGTATGCGCCGCTGACGGGCATTCAGGTTGCGTTCAAGGACTACAACATTTTCAAGGGAATGTGGGACAGTCCCTGGGCTGGCTTCAAATATTTCAGAGAGCTGTTCTCCAGCACCCAGTTCTGGCTGGCGCTGAAGAACACGGTTGTTCTGAACCTGCTGGATCTGCTCTTCGGCTTCCCCACGCCCATCATTCTGGCCATCATGCTGTATGAAATGCGCTCGGTCAAGCTGAAAAGAGTTTACCAGACCCTGATGTACCTGCCGCACTTTCTGAGCTGGGTCATCGTCGGCTCTCTGGTGGTCAAGCTGTTCGGCTCCACCGGCATGGTGAACAACCTGATCAAGGCCATGGGCGGCAGCACCGTTAACTTTTTGACGGATAACACCAACTGGGTGATCATGTACGTGGCTACCGGCGTGTGGCAGTCCGCCGGCTGGGGCACCATCATCTACCTGGCGGCCATCTCCGGCGTAAACACCGAGCTGTACGAGGCGGCCGAGGTGGACGGCTGCGGCCGCATCCGCCGCATCTGGTACGTTACCCTGCCCTGCATCATGCCCACCATCATCGTTATGCTCATTCTGCGCCTTGGCCAGATGGTTGGCATCGGCTTCGAGCGTCCCTATGTCATGATGAATGACATGGTCAAGAACGTGGCAGAGGTTACCTCGACCTTCGTTTACACCAACGGTATTAAAAACGCCCGTTACTCGTTCTCCACGGCGGTCGACCTGTTCGGCTCTCTGGTGAACATGATGTTTGTGATTGGCGCTAACGCGATCACCAAGCGCATGGGGGAGGGTGGACTATGGTAAATCAGCCTGCAATCAAAAAGCCCGGCCGTGCCAAAGGCCGCCGCTATCTCGGCTCCGAGATCGTATTCAATGTAATCCTGACCATTTTCGTCATCCTGTGCGTGGTTCCCATGATCCACGTCGTCGCGCAGTCCATGAGTGGCCGCAACGCGGTGCTTTCCGGCTCTGTGTACCTGTGGCCCAAGGATCTTGACTTTAGCGCCTATACCAGCGTGCTCAACGACCCCACCATGATCCGCTCCATGTGGTTCTCCATCGTGCTTACGCTTGGTTATACCATTATGGCCATGGTGGCCACCGTGCTGCTGGCCTACCCGCTCAGCC
The DNA here is from genome assembly GCA_016297535.1 of Clostridia bacterium. Taxonomy (GTDB): domain Bacteria; phylum Bacillota; class Clostridia; order Christensenellales; family Aristaeellaceae; genus Limiplasma. The sequence goes on from JAEDGL010000034.1 coordinate 13,034, forward strand.
GCAAGTACATTCCCGGCCGCAAGTGGCTGATGGTACTTATCCTGATCCCCATGTACTTTACGGGCGGCACCATCCCCAACTACCTGTGGGTAAAGCAGATGGGCCTGATCGACAGCCCCTGGTCGCTGGTGTGGCCGATTCTGACCTCCACCTACAACACCATCATCCTGCGCAACTTCTTCGAATCCGTGCCGGATTCGCTGGAGGAATCCGCCAAGCTGGATGGCTGCAACGACTGGCAGGTGCTCTTCCGCATCATTCTGCCGCTGTCCACCGCCTCGCTGGCCACCATCGCCCTGTTCTATGCCGTGGCCCGCTGGAACGGCTACGCGGACGTGCGCTACTACATCAACTCCTCCAAGTACTACACCCTGCAGATGAAGCTGTACCAGGTTGTGTTCGCCTCCACCTCCTCGGAAGTAACCCAGGCCGAAGGCGGCAAGACCATGGTGCTGGCCGATACCATCAAGTCTGCGTCCATTGTGTTCTCCACCGTTCCGATCCTGATTGTGTATCCCTTCCTGCAGAAGTACTTTGTGCAGGGCGTAATGATCGGCGCTGTGAAGGAGTAACCCCGTTCCTCACCGGAGGATTCCGGTACATATAAAACAAGGAGGTAACCCCATGAAAAAGATCCTGTCTCTGGTTCTGGCTCTGGCGCTGGTAATGAGCTTCATGCTCACCGCCAATGCTGAAGAAGTGTATCGCTTCGAAAAGCCCGTCACTCTGCGCGTATCCGTATTTGACCGCGGCAACGCCGGCGGCACCGCTCCCGACGACAACTACTGGACCAAGTGGATCCAGGAAAACTTCGGCGATCCCCGCAACATCACCATCGAGTGGGTTGTCATTCCCCGCTCCGAGGAAGTTGCCAAGCTGAACATTCTGATGGCTTCCGGCGAAGCTCCCGACATCTGCTTCACCTATGACGGCGGTGTTGTGGGCAACTACGTCAACCAGGGCGGCCTGATGGAGCTGACCGATCTGCTGGATCAGTATGGCCCCAACATCAAGGCTCTGCTGGGCGAGAACGTCATCAAGGCCGGCCGCAAGAACGGCGGTCTGTACACCATCTGCGCCCGCCGCGTGGTTATCGCTGACCAGGGCATCTTCATCCGTGAAGACTGGCTGGACAAGCTGGGCATGGCGATGCCCACCACCAAGGCCGAACTGCTGGATGTGCTGCGCGCCTTCCGTGACAACGACATGAACGGCGACGGCGACCCCACCAACGAGATTCCGTGGGCCATGGGCTCCGACCTGCGCAGCACCGCGATCTTCCAGCTGTCCTTCCTGAAGGATGTAAGCGACCGCACCATCGCCTGCACTCCCCGTCCCATGATTGATGGCTACAAGGATTACGCCCTGTTCCTCAACCAGCTGTACAACGAAGGCCTGATCTCTCCCGACTTTGCTCTGGACAAGGCCGACCTGCTGTTCAACGATATTACCTCCGGCAAGGCTGGTGTGTATCAGTACAACTACGACCATCCCATCCGCGTGTCTCCTGGCATCCTGGCTGCCCTGCAGTCCTTCGAGCCCGAAGCCAAGCTGACCGCTCTGCAGTGCTTCGAGAGCGCTGCTGATCCCACCAAGTACTATCACGGCATGTACGGCGCCCACGGCCTGAACAACTTCATCCCGATCTACAGCAAGCAGCCCGAAGCCGCTATGATGTATCTGGATTGGCTGTGCCAGTACGACACCATCTACTTCCTGCAGAATGGTATCGAAGGCATCACCTATGATCTGGACGAGGATGGCATCCCGGTCGTCAAGACTCCCGACGAGGCCAACCACGACAAGACCTTCAACTCCATGCAGAACCTGGACTACACCCTGCTGATCAACGGCCAGTGGCTGGACGAGCAGGACAAGCTGATCAAGGCCCAGGCCAAGTCCTATCAGGGCTATGCTGATCTGTACGAGGATCTGTACCTGAAGAACCACGTTGATCCCATCAACACCGGCTGGACCTTCGAAGTTGTCATCGAGGCCGACGCTCTGTACGGCACCACCCTGGGCGACTTTGAGAAGGAAATGCTGACCAAGGTTGCCATGGCCAAGCCCGAAGAGGCTTCCGCTCTGTTCGATCAGCTGCTCGAGCAGTACAAGGCCATGGGTGGCCAGGCTTCCTACGACGAGAAGATCGCTGCCTGGGACGCTGCCAACCAGTAATCGCTTTCCCCGTTTCCGGCTCAATCGCATTTGAGTAAACCAACGGAGGCGCCGTACCCGTACAGGGCGCGGCGCCTCTTCTATGAAACAATACCAACCAAAGGAGACGCATCGAACATGATTCAGGTAGCCATCATCGGTACCGGCAACATTTCACATGCACATATCCATGCCTACATGCAGTTTCCGCAGCGTGTGCGCATTGCCGCGCTGGTGGACATTATCCCTGGCAAGGCGCAGAAGGTGAAGGAGCAGTACGGCCTGGACTGCGATGTGTACCTTGACCACAAGGATATCCTTGGCCGCGAGGACATTACCCTGGTGGACGTTTGCACCCCGCCCTATGTGCACGCGCCCATCAGCATCAACGCCATGCGCGCCGGCAAGAACGTGATCTGCGAAAAGCCCATGGCGCCCTCTCTGGCGGAGTGTGACGAGATGATCCGTGTTCGCAACGAAACTGGCGTCAAGTTCTCCTCCATCGCCCAGAACCGTTTCCGCAAGCCCATCCGCGATCTGAAAACCCTGCTGGACAGCGGCATCGCAGGCCCCGTGCGCCATGCCACCGTCAACAGCGCCTGGTGGCGCGGCCATTGCTACTACGACCTGTGGTGGCGCGGAACCTGGGAAAAGGAAGGCGGCGGCTGCACCCTGAACCATGCCGTGCATCACATTGACATGCTGGGCTGGATGATGGATCTGCCCAAGCGCGTAACCAGCATTCTGGCCAACACCGCCCATGATAACGCCGAGGTGGAGGATCTGTCCATCTCCATTCTGGAGTACCCCGGCGCGCTGGCCGACCTGACCGCCTCCGTGGTGGACCATGGCGAGGAGCAGGTGCTTACCTTCCAGTGCGAAAAGGCCAAGATCGCCGCGCCCTTCTCCGTGTACGCCTCCGTCAGCAAGCCCAACGGCTTCCCCGAGCGCAACGAGACGCTGGAAAAGGAGATCGCCGCCTTCACCGACAGCCTGCCGGAAATTCCCTGGATTGGTCACGACGGCCAGATTGAAAACGTGCTGACCGCCATTGAAAACGACACCGACGTCGCCATCAAGGGCGAGGACGGCCGCCGCACCATCGAGCTGATCACCGCCATCTACAAGAGCGGCGCCACCCATCAGGCTGTGGAACTGCCCCTGCAGAAGGAGGATCCCTTCTATACCGTAGAGGGCATCATGGCCGCTGTACCCCATTTTTACGAAAAGACCACCTCCGCCGTGGATCTGGAAGGCGGCCCCATCACGCTGGGCAGCGATTACAAAAAGTAAAGCGAGGTTATTGGCATGAACGTTTCTGACGGCATGAACTACGCCCCCAAGGGCAAGCCCCAGGCTGTGGTAAAGCCCGGCGAATTTGTTTTTAGCGCTGCGCGTCTGGATCACGGCCATATCTACGGCATGTGCAACGCCCTCACCGAGGCCGGCGGCACGCTGAAGTATGTGTGGGATCCCGATCCCAAAAAGGTGGAGCAGTTCCTCAAGGTGTATCCGCAGGCTACCGCCGCCTGCTGCGAGGAACAGGTGCTGCAGGACAAGGAAACCATGATGGTTGCCGCCGCCGCCGTAACCAGCGAGCGCGGCCCCTTCGGCGTAAAGGTGATGGATTGCGGCAAGGATTACTTTACCGACAAGGCCCCCTTTACCACCCTCGACCAGCTCAATGCCGCCAAGGCCAAGGTGGCCCAGACCGGCAAAAAGTACATGGTGTATTACTCCGAGCGTCTGCACGTGGAAGGCGCCATCCTGGCCGGGTACATGGTGGATCAGGGCGAAATCGGCAAGGTGGTCAGCGTAAGCGGCTTTGGCCCCCACCGTCTGGGCGCGGCCGGACGTCCCGCCTGGTTCTTTGAAAAGGACAAGTACGGCGGCATCCTGTGCGATATCGGCAGCCACCAGATCGAGCAGTACCTGCACTTTGCCGGCGAGGAGGATGCCAGGGTGGTTTCCGCCCGCATCGGCAACTACGGCCATCCCGAATATCCCGGGCTGGATGATTATGGCGATTGCACCCTGACCGGCGCCAACGGCACCACCAACTACTTCCGTGTGGACTGGTTTACGCCCGATGGCCTGCGCACCTGGGGCGACGGCCGTACCCTGATCCTGGGCACCGAGGGCTACATTGAAATCCGCAAGTACATTGACGTTGCCACCGAAAACGCGGGCGGCAACCATGTGATCCTCGTAAACGGCAAGGGCGAAAAGCACATCGACGCCACCGGCGTTACCGGCTATCCCTTCTTTGGCGAGCTGATCCTGGACTGCCTCAACCGCACCGAAAACGCCATGACGCAGGCGCACGCCTTCAAGGCTGCCGAGCTGTGCGTAACGGCGCAGAACATGGCGCAGGAGCTTACGGGCAGATAACGCTCCTCCTTGATTCCAAACCACAAAGCGCTGAACGGGCCAACCCGTTCAGCGCTTTATGATTGTTGAAAAAAACCTTGCAGGGGGCCGCGTTCCCTGTGACTCTGGTGCGTATCCCCCGGCTTTGCCGGGCGGGGCGTTTTTAGCAGAGCCTGAAACCTTTCCGTCCGTTTCTGATATGTATCAGCCCAGTGCGTTTTGCCAAAAATGCTCATAGGTAATGGCCGCGGCCTGCTCCTGGGTAAGCTGGCGCACATAGGGCGCGCGGTCTGTGCCCGCGCCGGGGCCGAAGCTGCCGTATTCGGCAAAGAAAAGGGTCGTGTGTGCTGCCGTTTTGTCCCAGTCGTGAAAGCCGTTGGGGTGGATATGGCTGCCCAGCTCGCAATGGAGCAGGATGGTTTTGGCATAGTTTCGCCACGGCCGTCCCAGATAGGTACAGCCCTGCGGCAGTCCGTTTGAGGTAAACCGGCAGCGGTGGAACACATACCCGTAGGGCTGTCCTTCGGGCGTGGAGGCGGCGGTCACGTAGCCCGGCTCTTCCACGCTGCGGATTTCGCATTGCTCAAACCATGCTGCCGCGCCGCCAAAGATGAAATCCACATTGCCTTCAATCAGGCAACGGCGGTAGGTATGGCGCTGGGGAATGCGCGGCGCAAACTGCTTGGGCCCGATAAAGCCGTTGGGTTCAATCTCCTTTGGGGGCAGGGGCGCGGTAAACAGCGTATCCTGATGGCCAATCAGGCGGCAATCCTCGCAGGTAAAATCGTCTCCGTCCACATAAAGCGCCAGTGCCTGCCCCACCTTCTCCCGCGGGGCGGCGTCGTTTTCTACCGTCAGGCTCTGCAGCGTTACATGGGGTGCATCCACCAGCAGCGTGGCGGTGCGGAAGGTGCCGCGCTTCATGCCGTCGGGCAGCAGCGTATATGCGCCGTCCCCCCACACAAGGCGGGTATGCTGCGCGCCCTCGCCCACAAGGGTGGTATGGGAGCGGGACAGAGTGCATTTTTCACGGTATTCGCCTGCCGCCAGCCGGATGGTAACGGGCGTGCCGTCATCCGGCGGAAGGCTGGCAATGGCCTGCGCCAGCTGTCCGGGCGCAGCGGAGATGATTTTCATGGAATTGCCTCCTTTGCGGTGGTTGGGTTTATTGTACCTGAAAAGCCGGCCTCACACAAGCCGCTTATGCAGAAAGCTGCCATCCATTTGGACGGCAGCTCA
>JAEDGL010000194.1 GCA_016297535.1 Clostridia bacterium
ATCAACCAGCGCCCCGTGGTGGAGAAGGGCGAGCGGGTCAAGGTGGGTCAGGTGATCGCCGACGGCCCCGCCACCTCCAACGGTGAAATTTCCCTGGGCCGCAACGTCCTCATCGGCTTTATGACCTGGGAGGGCTACAACTACGAGGACGCTGTCCTGATCAGCGAAAAGCTGGTTAAGGACGATATGTACACCTCCATCCACATCGAGGAGTTTGAATCCGAAGCCCGCGAAACCAAGCTTGGACCGGAGGAGATTACCCGCGATATTCCCAACATCGGCGACGATGCCGTGAAGGATCTGGATGAGGACGGCATCATCCGCATCGGCGCGGAGGTTCGTGCGGGCGATATTCTGGTGGGCAAGGTAACCCCCAAGGGCGAAACCGACCTGACCGCCGAGGAACGCCTGCTGCGCGCCATCTTCGGCGAAAAGGCCCGCGAGGTTCGCGATACCTCCCTGCGCGTGCCCCACGGCGAGGGCGGCATCGTTGTGGATGTCAAGATCTTTACCCGCGAAAACAAGGACGAGCTCTCTCCCGGCGTAAACATGATGGTTCGCGTCTACATCGCCCAGAAGCGCAAGATCAGCGTGGGCGACAAGATGGCCGGCCGTCACGGCAACAAGGGCGTTGTATCCCGCATTCTGCGCGAGGAGGATATGCCCTTCCTGCCCGATGGCACGCCCCTGCAGATTGTATTGAACCCCCTGGGCGTTCCCAGCCGTATGAACATCGGTCAGGTGCTGGAAGTGCACCTGGGTATGGCGGCCAAGACCCTTGGCTGGCACATCGCCACCCCGGTCTTTGACGGCGCCACCATGGATGATATCGCCAAGTGCCTGGAAATGGCCGGCAAGGACCCCAGCGGCAAGACCATCCTCTACGACGGCCGCACCGGCGAGCCGTTTGAAAACCCCGTTACCGTTGGCTACATGTACTTCCTCAAGCTGCACCACCTGGTCGATGACAAGATGCACGCCCGCTCCGTGGGTCCGTACTCTCTGGTTACCCAGCAGCCTCTGGGCGGCAAGGCGCAGTTTGGCGGCCAGCGCTTCGGCGAGATGGAAGTGTGGGCGCTGGAAGCCTACGGCGCAGCCAATACCCTGCAGGAGATCCTTACGGTAAAATCCGACGATATCGTGGGCCGCGTAAAGACCTACGAGGCCATCGTCAAGGGCACCAACATCCCCGCTCCCGGCGTGCCGGAAAGCTTCAAGGTGCTCATCAAGGAGCTCAAATCCCTGGCGCTGGACATCCGCGTGCTGGACGCCGACAAGAACGAAATCATCATCCGCGAGCTGGATGACGACGATCTGGAAATGGACGAGCGCAGCAGCAGCCGCTTCGATGAGGAAGAAGAGGACCGCAGCGCATCCGCCCTGCCCGCCGCCGGGGAAACGGCCGACGAGGATGTGGACGTTGACTTCAGCCTCGATGATGATCTGGATGATTTTGACATGGATCTGGGCGACGACCTGGGCACGATCGATTTTGACGACGATCAGCCCGAAGACGAGGAGTAACCGATCCTGCCTCATAGACCGAAAGGGAGTGCCGCATTTTGTTTGACCTGACCAACCTCGATTCCATTCAGATCGGCATGGCCTCCACCGAGCAGATTCTGGAGTGGAGCTACGGTGAAGTTACCAAGCCCGAAACCATCAACTACCGCACCCTCAAGCCCGAGCGCGACGGCCTGTACTGCGAGCGCATCTTTGGACCCACCAAGGACTGGGAGTGCAACTGCGGCAAGTACAAGCGCATCAAGTTCAAGGACAAGAACAAGATCTGCGACAAGTGCGGCGTGCAGGTAACCCGCTCCAAGGTTCGCCGCGAGCGCATGGGCCATATTCAGCTGGCCGCGCCTGTCAGCCATATCTGGTATTTCAAGGGCATTCCCAGCCGCATGGGCATGCTGCTGGATATCAGCCCCCGCACCCTGGAAAAGGTGCTGTACTTTGCCAACTTTATCGTGCTGGATCCCGGCGACAGCGCCGTGACCGGCCTGAAAAAGCATGAGCTGATCACCGACGCGAAATACCGCGAGGTGGAGGCCAAGTGCGGCGTGGGCAGCTTCCGCGCCGGCATGGGCGCCGAGGCCGTAAAGGAAATGCTGATGGAGCTGGATCTGGACGCCATCAGCCAGAAGCTGAAGGCCGAGATCGCCGCCCTGGCCGAGAAGGAGCGCGACCGCGACACCGAGGGCCAGAAGCGCGCCCGCGCCGTCAAGCGCCTGGAAGTGGTGGAATCCTTCCGCATGAGCAACAACAAGCCCGAGTGGATGATTCTGGACGTGGTGCCCGTTATGCCCCCGGATCTGCGCCCCATGGTGCAGCTGGACGGCGGACGCTTTGCCACCTCCGACCTGAACGATCTGTACCGCCGTGTCATCAACCGCAACAACCGCCTCAAGAGGCTGCTGGAGCTGGGCGCGCCGGACATTATCGTGCGCAACGAAAAGCGCATGCTGCAGGAGGCTGTGGACGCGCTGATCGATAACGGCCGCCGCGGCCGCCCCGTAACGGGCCCCGGCAACCGCGCCCTCAAATCCCTGTCCGATTTCCTGCGCGGCAAGCAGGGCCGTTTCCGCCAGAACCTGCTGGGCAAGCGCGTGGACTACTCCGGCCGTTCCGTGATCGTGGTAGGCCCGGAGCTGAAGCTGTACCAGTGCGGCGTGCCCAAGGAAATGGCGCTGGAGCTGTTCAAGCCCTTTGTGATCGAGCGGCTGGTAACGCTCAAAAAGGCGCACCACGGCAAGAACGCCAAGCGCATGGTGGAAAAGGGCCGTCCCGAGGTGTGGGATATCCTGGAGGAAGTCATCAAGGAGCATCCCGTGCTGCTCAACCGCGCGCCCACGCTGCACCGTCTGGGCATTCAGGCCTTCGAGCCCATGCTGGTGGAGGGCAAGGCGCTCAAGCTGCATCCGCTGGTCTGTACCGCCTACAACGCCGACTTTGACGGCGACCAGATGGCCATTCACGTGCCGCTCAGCCTGGAGGCGCAGGCCGAAGCCCGCTTCCTGATGCTGGCGCACAACAACATCCTCAAGCCGCAGGACGGCAAGCCCGTCATGTCCCCCTCTCAGGACATGGTTATCGGCTGCTACTACCTTACCCTGGAAAACCCGGATGCCAAGGGTGGCTACCGCAAGGATGAGAACGGCGAATACATTCTGGACGAGAGCGGCAAGCCCGCCCGTCACAGCTACGGCAGCCCGGACGAGGCCATGATGGCCTATCAGCTGGGCGAGCTGAGCCTGCAGGCGCCCATCCGTGTAAGGATCGAGCGCGAGTTCAACGGCGAAAAGGCCAGCAGGAGCATCGACTGCACCCTGGGCCTGCTGATCTTTAACGAGGTTGTTCCGCAGGATATCGGCCGCAAGCCGCGCACCTGCCTGGAGGAAATGTTCCCCCTGGAGATCGACGTGCTGTGCGGCAAGAAGGAGCTGGGCAAGATTGTAGACGAGGTCTACCTCAAGCACGGCATCCACGAAACCGCTCAGGTGCTGGACAACATCAAAAACCTGGGCTTCAAGTATTCCACCCGCGGCGCTGTTACGGTATCCGTAAGCGATATCAAGGTGCCTGTCGAGAAGCCGCAGATTCTGGCCGAGGCCGACGCCCAGGTGGCCGAGATCAACGGCCTGTACCGCATGGGTA
>JAEDGL010000035.1 GCA_016297535.1 Clostridia bacterium
GATTCGGGCGAGCTCTTTCTTAGGAGGCGGTCGCTCTATCCTGCTGAGCTACGGGTGCAGCTGTTGAAAAAATAGCCCGTCTACGGTAACCTATTTTATTATATCCAAAAGAAAAGATTTGTAAAGCCCTATCTGCTTTCTTCTGCCCTTTCCCAGCGCGGGGAGAGGGACAAAACAGTTTTGCAGATGAAATCACGACGCCCAAGCCCAGCCGGTGGTTGTTTTTCGCTAAAGTAAACAGCAGAAAGCCGGAGGGCGGGACCCTCCGGCTGATTCGGCTTATGAGGGAATTTCCTGCGTCAGTAGCCCAGCTCAAGCGCCTTCTGGTTGACCTCGTCAATCATTTCCTGCAGGCCCTTGGCGTTGTAGGCATTGACCAAGTCCTCCACCATCTTTTCAACCGGCTCGCTGCCCATCATCACGGAGATGAGATCGTCGGCGGGGTAGATGATGAAGCTGTCTTTGAGGGGCGTTGACAGGTAGGTGATGCGCATGTCAAAGTCGGGAAGATCGCCCGTGGCTCTGGCCTGCTCCGCCAGGGCAAAATCGCAGTCACGGTAGGCTTCATCGCCCGCGGCGGTGGGATAATCGCGGTTGGTGAACTGATCGCCCCAGCTGGCCAGCACGCCCAGCAGGCTGATCACGGGATATTTGGTGGACAGCGTTGTGTCGGAAGGCCTGGAAACGGGTTTCCCGTCCACCAGGTCATAGTCCTCGCCCTCCAGGCCGTAGTAGATCAGCATCTGGCCTTCGGTAGATACCAGATAATCATACAGCGCCAGAATCTTATCCAGCTTCTCATCCGTTACCCCTACAGAAATGTAGCTCTCGGACCAGGAGGTGCGGAAGATGGGGAAGGTTTTCAGGCCGTCCTTGCCTTCCAGCACGCGGAGAACCCGGACATCGTCAAAGAAGGAATCGCCGTTGTTGGCCAGCGCCCAGTGCTTGCCAAAGCGGCCGTACATGGCCTGCACACCGCCGCCGCCCAGGATTGCGGCGGATTGTCCGGTGAGGAATTTTTCCGTCGCAGTGGAGGAGGTGGTCAGCGCATAGTCGCGCTCAATGGTGCCCTCGGTGTACATGTCGCGGGCAAGCTGGAAGGTGGAAAGCATATCGGTGCTAAAGTAGATAGGCGCATACTGGCCATCCGCATTGCGGGCCCACTTGTAATCGCTGCCGCTGCCGTCGGACATGGCTGCGGGCATGCTGTAGGTAAACAGGAAGCCGTCCAGCTGCTTGGCCTGCAGCGAGGTCAGGCCCTGAATCTGCTTGCCTTCCGGGTCGGCGGCAATGATGGCCTGGATCATCGCGCGGAATTCGTCGAAGGTTTCGGGCTCGCGGGTGATGCCCGCAGCCTGCGCCAGATCCCAGCGGTAGGCAATGACGCGGTCGCAGGCGTTCCAGTAGTTATCGGGATAGGTTTTGCGCGGAATGCAGTACAGCTGGCCATCGATCTTGAGCGCCTGAATGTCCTCCACATCCAGATAGGCAGCCAGGTTGGGATAGGCGCTCAGGTCCTCGGGCAGCGCCTTGACCAGGCCGTCCTCAATCCAGGCATAGTAGTTGGGGGTGCAGATGGCGTCGATGGCAAACACATCCGGCAACGAATCCGCAGCCGCCCAGGCCTGAATTTTCTGTACATAATCATCCCAGGTTACGTTCATGGAGGCCAGTCGGATGCCAAACTTCTGCTCTACCAGGGCGCGGATGGCGTCGTTTTCGCCGGACAGGGCCGCTTCCACATCCCAGCAGGCAATCCTGATTTCAACGGGCTCTTGGGCCAGTGCCGCGGAAAATGCCGGTAGCAGCATGACGGCGGCAAGCAGCAGGGACAGGATTTTCTTCATGGGTTTTCCTCCTTTATTTTCTTTTGCCGCCCGACGGCGGACAGTGGGAACGGGGTTATTCCTTGATTGAGCCGATCATAACGCCCTTGACGAAGTATTTCTGGATGAAGGGATACACGCACAGAATGGGCAGCGCCGTAATGATGATGGTGGCCATCTGCACGGATTCGGCGGGGATTTTTTTGCCGGATTTGATCTGTGCCATCAGCGAGAGCTGGTTGTTCATGTTAATCAGCACCTCGCGCAGGTAAATCTGCAGCGGATAGAGCTTGCGCTCGCTGATGTAGAGATAGGCGTTCCACCATTCGTTCCAGCGCTCCACCGCGTAAAACAGAAAGAAGGTCATCGTAAAGGGCAGGGAGATGGGAAGAATCACCCGGAGCAAAACGGTTACGTCGTTGGCTCCGTCGATTACGGCGGCCTCCTCCAGGCTGGGGGAGATGGAGCGGAAGTAGTTTTTCATGATGATCACGTAATAGGAGCTGACGGCACAGGGCAGAATCATCGACCAGATGGAGTCGATCAGCCGGTAGTCCTTCATCACCAGATAGGTGGGAATCATGCCGCCGCTGAACAGCATGGGAATGACCACCAGCGTCAGCAGCGCGTTGCGCGCGGGCAGCTTTTTCTTGCTTAGCACATAGGCGCCGGCTACGGACAGCAGCATGTTGATACCTGTTCCGATGATGGTAACAAACAGGGTGTTGCCCAGCGAGGAAAAAAAGTACGGATCCTTTACAATGGTACGGTAGCCCTCCAGATCCATCGCCCAGAACCACAGGTACGGCGTGTGGCCGGAAATGGCCTGGATGTTGGAAAACGACAGGATGAGCACATTGTAAAACGGATAAAGCGTTAGCAGCGCCAGCAGGGCCAGCACCAGATGCAGCGCCAGGTCAAAGGGACGTACGCGCTGATGATTGCGTTTCATGAAATTCCTCCTTTTGCTGTGATGGGCGCCGCGCGCGAAAGCATTAAAACAGGCCGTCCTCGCCGCAGGCGGTAACCAGCCGGTTGGCGCCAAGCATCATCGTTACCCCCATCACCGATTTGAACAGGCCAACCGCCGTTGTGTAGCCAAAATCCCGGGTGCCGTTAAACGAGGTGCGGTAGATGTAGGTATCAATGGTGTCCGCCACCTCGTAAACCGGAGAGGAATACAGGTTGAACACCTGATCAAAGCTGGCGCCGGTGGTCATGATGCGGCCGATTTCCAGAATCAGCATAATCAGGATGGTGCTGCGGATGCCCGGCAGGGTAATGTGCCAGATCTTGCCCCAGCGGTTGGCGCCGTCAATCTCGGCCGCCTCGTAAAGGCCGGGATCAATGCCGGCCAGCGCCGCCATATAGATGATGGTATCCCACCCGGCCTCCTTCCAGATGTTGGAGAACCAGATGAAGGGCCTGAAGCCCGTCAGGCTCAGCAACGGCGAGACAGGCTGAAGCCCCGCCACCGTCAGCACCTGGTTGATCACGCCGTTGCCCGCGAACATGTTTTTCAAAATTCCGGCCATGACCACCCAGCTGATGAAATGCGGAAAGGTCAAAACCGTCTGATAGGTTTTTTTCAGGCGGGGCCGCTGCACCTCGTTCAAGGCCAGGGCCAGCACAATGGCCGCCGGGAACTGCAGCGCCAGCTTGCCCATGGAAAAAACCAGCGTGTTGCGAAAGGCCCGCAGAAACTCCTTGTCCGTCAAAATGGCGCGGAAGTTGTTCATCCCCACCCATTTGCTGCCCCATATGCCGCCCCGGTAGGAAAAATCCTCAAAGGACAGGTACAGGCCCGCCATGGGCACATAGCAGAACAGCATGTACCAGATGATGAACGGAAGAATCATCAGATACAGCAGACGAAAGCTCCACAGCTTTCCGGCGGTTTTCTGGATGCGGCTGTAGAGTCCGGAGCGCTTGGCCTGGATCATCGTATGGTTTCTCTCCCTTCAAGGCTGTAATTTGTGTACCTGCAAATCAATCCGTTACAACTTGTTACGCATTAAAAGGATATGATCTGTCACAAACGCCTTATTCACGATTTTTTTTGGTTTTTTTGTCGGTACAAAGCCATTTTCTGCCTTGTCATGGATTCCGTCCATTTTTTGGTTTGTGTTTGAAACGTTTTGGGTATATACTGTACAATGCACAGCAGTGAGAACGCTGCCTCCGGGCGGTTTTTTCGCAAAAGCAGGTTTCCCCCATGCCTTTGGTACGGCCGGGGGAAACCTGCAGAATAGCCTTGCTGCGCAAGACGCTTAGAAGCAAGCTGCTGTATCCTGTTATCCTTTGTAAAGGAGAAGTCTTTATGAACTGTACTGGTAAGGTAACCGATGAAATCATCTGGGTGGGCGGAAATGACCGCCGCTTGAATCTGTTTGAGAATGCCTACCCCATTCCCCGCGGCGTAAGCTACAATGCCTACGTGGTGCTGGACGAGGAAAATGTGCTGGTGGATACCGTGGACAAGGCCATCAGCGACCTTTTTCTGGAAAACCTGGAGGCGGCGCTCTCCGGGCGCACGCTGAAGTATATCATCGTACAGCACATGGAGCCCGACCACGCTGCCACGCTGGTGCGGGTGTGCGAGCGTTATCCCGAGGCCAAGGTGATTGCCAGCGCCAAGGCGGCGGTGATGATGGGCCAGTTCTTCGGCGATGCGCTGAAGGATCGTATTCAGCCCGTCGCTGAGGGCGATGTGCTGGAAACCGGAAGGCATCAGTTTACCTTTGCGATGGCGCCCATGGTGCACTGGCCGGAGGTAATGGTCACCTATGAAAAAACCACCAAAACGCTGTTTTCTGCGGACGCCTTTGGCACCTTCGGCGCTTTGAGCGGCGTGCTGTTTGCCGACGAGGTGGATTTTGAGCGCGACTGGCTGGATGACGCGCGCCGCTACTATACAAACATTGTGGGCAAATACGGCGCGCCCGTGCAGGCTCTGCTCAAGAAGGCTGCCGGTCTGGATATCGCCCTGCTCTGCCCTCTGCACGGCCCCATCTGGCGCAACAGTATCGGCTGGTTTGTGGAAAAATACCAGCAGTGGAGCACCTGCACCCCCGAGGAGGATGGCGTGCTGATTGCCTATGCCTCCGTGTACGGGCACACCGAAAACGCGGCGGAGGTGCTGGCGATGGATCTGCGCGCCATGGGCGTAAAGAAAATCGCGCTGTACGACGTATCGGTTACCCATCCCTCGTATATCGTCAGCGATGCGTTCCGCTTTTCCAAGCTGGCGTTTCTCAGCGCCACATACAACAGCGGCATTTTCCCTGCCATGGAGACCCTTTTGCTTGATCTGAAGGCCCATGCCCTGAAGCAGCGCACCGTGGCGCTGGCAGAGAACGGCTCCTGGGCGCCCACGGCGGCAAAGCAGATGCGCGAAATTCTGTCCGGCATGCAAAATCTACAACTGCTGGACGGCGCGGTTTCCATCCGCTCGTCGCTTAACGCCGGCACCCGCGAACAGCTGCGCGAAATGGCCCGTCAGCTGGCCGAGGCCTGAGATGTGCGGCCGGTATTTCTTTGCCGAGGATGAAAACGAGCGGCTGATGAACCTCCTGGCGGGTATGGATGGACACCCCATGGCCGGACTGGTGCAGCTGAGAGAGGTATTTCCTACCCAGATGGCGCCTGTCATTGTGGCCCAAAACGGCAGCGCAGGGGTGCATCCCATGCGGTGGGGCTTTCCCTTCGGCTCGGGCGCAAGGGTGGTCATCAACAGCCGCAGCGAAAAATCGGATTGTACGCCCATGTTTCAAAAAGCCGTGCGCGAGCGCCGCTGCCTCATCCCCATGACGGGGTTTTACGAGTGGCGGCGCACCGCCTCCGGCGCGAAAACAAAGGACAAGTTTTCGTTTGTATCCCGCGCAGGGCTGGAAAAGGGCATGATGTATCTGGCGGGCGTGTGGGGCGAGTTTCAGGGCGGCTATGCCGGCGGCGGCTTCGAGGCGTTCGCCGTGCTTACGCAGGAGGCGGATGCTCAGATGCGGCCCTACCACAGCCGCATGCCGGTGATTATGGATAGCGAAAGCCTGAAAAAGCTGTGGCTGTTCGCCCCGCCGCAGCTGCCGTATCAGGAGCTGAGAAGGCAGTTTGAAAGGCCGGAGCTGATTGTAACGCGGGCCGGATAGGCCCTTATCTGCCCATCACCGCCTATCTCAAATGTGAATGATCTCCGCGCCAAAGGGCATCAAAGCCAGCTTGGCCAGTTTAAAGCACTGCATTCCCCACGGAATGCCCACAAGGGTGCAGTACAGCAATACGCCGTTGACGGCTGCCGCAATCGCTATGGGCAGGCCGCTGACCACCAGCCAGATCAGGTTGAGCACAAAGGAAACCGCGCCTCCGCCATAGATTACATCGCGTCCGAAGGGGCAAAAGGAAAGCGCCGCAAATTTGAAGCACTGCTGGCCGATGGGAATGCCGATGATCGTAATGGACCACAGAAAGCCCGCAATCGTCCAGGACAATCCCTGCCATAGGCCGGCGCAGATAAACCAGATCAGATTTCCCAAACAGGACATTTTTCTCACCTCGGGGGTAGTATAGCATTCTCCCCCATCAAATGGGAAGCGGATTTGCGTTTTGCAATCCAATTCTCATTTTTTTCTAAAATCACGTAAAGCGTGCTTGACATTTCTCGGGTGTCGTGCTACGATAGGAATGTAAAGCATGCTTTCCATTTGCAGAGACGTCCGCAGGGAACAGGAGTAACCATGAAAAATCGTTTGGAGCAGCTGCGCGCAGAGCGCGGCATCAGGCAGGAGGAACTGGCGGCGGCGCTCAGGGTGTCGCGGCAAACCATCAGCTCGCTGGAAAACGGGCGGTACAACCCATCCATTCAGCTTGCCTTCAAGCTGGCCAGGTACTTTCATCTTACGGTTGAGGAGATCTTTATCTATGAGGAGGATGAACCATGATTTGCAAGGGAAAATGGAATAAGCATCTGTGCATGCTGATGATCATACTGGGCACGGCAAGCTTTCTGTTCGGGCTGCTGACCTTTCTGATTGGCAGGCCCGAGGGAAGCCATATCAACACCCTCATGGGCATGTTTACAGGCTTTGGCGCGGGCATTCTGGGTGTTGCCGCTTACCAGCTTCTGCGCTCAAAGCTCCTTTCCAGGGAAAAGCAGGAGCAGCAGGAGATCAACCGGCAGGATGAGCGCAACATCGCCATTACCCGCACGGCGTGTACGGTTGCCTTCTACGCCGCCATTGTGCTGATGGCGGTGCTCACCTTTCTGTTTATGGGCCTTGGCTATCGCGCGCCGGCCTACATCTGCCTGGGCGGATTGTATGTGCTGGCAGGCGTGTTTTTCGTGGCGCGCAAGGTACTGGAAAAAAGGATGTAAGCGCATCCCTTTCCGGGTGAAACACACAAAAAAGCCGATCCGTTTTCATCAGGGACCGGCTTTTTGCCTTTCAGGCCTTACGCCTTCTACAGTGGATTACTGCGCGGCCTTATGGCCGATTTTGTTTTCCGTGCCGTTTAGCAGGCGAACGATATTGGCTTTGTGACGCCATACGCACAGCGCAAAGAGGATTACGGTAAACAGGCACAGCGGCCAAACACCCCAATGCACAACGCACATAAGGATCATGTACACCCCCATCAGCACCATGCTTCCAAGGCTGATGTACCTGGTAAGGGCAATGACGCCCAGGCACACGGCGATGGCAGGAAGCGCGCACAGCGTGTCCACAAAAAAGATGACCGCCGCGGAGCAGGCCACGCCCTTGCCGCCCTTAAAGCCGTAATACACCGGCCAGTTGTGACCGATAATGGCAAACAATCCGCCCACCATCATGCCGAAGCGTTCAATGCCAAAGGCGTTTCCCAGCACAAAATAGCCCAGCCATACGGCGATGGAGGCCTTGACAATATCGCCCAGAAAGGTCAGAACCCCGCTTTTGAGGCCAAGAACGCGCAGCACATTGCTCGCCCCGGTATTTTTGCTGCCATGCCTGCGAATGTCCACCCCCTGCAGCCGGGAGATGGTAATGCCAGTGGAAAAGCTGCCCAGCAGATAGGAAAGAACGGCCACCAGAACCGTGAGCAAAATCTGATTCATACATAACCTCCGCTTGCCGGCATACAGCCAAAAATGTTGGATGAACGAACCGGATGCGTGCTGATTATAGCATATGCGCATATAAAAAGCAAACGGCGCATTTTGCACGATTGTAACAGATGCCATGTCTTGCAACAGGCGGCTGGATGGACTATAATGATAAAGTATCGGAAAATGCACTCTTTCCATCGGAGGATGATTGAATGACGGATCAAAAGCAGAACGCATTTGTTTTGTATGTGCGCACGCTTGCGTATACGCTGCTTGCGCTGGCGCTTCGCCTGGCCGCGCTGGTGCCGCTGTGCTTTTTGTGGGCGTTTGACGGCCGGCTGAGCGTTCTGGCCGCGCTGTGCCCGCTGCTTTGGGTGTTTGTGATTCTTCCGCTTCGCTGGTCCTTTGCACAGGCGATAACGCGCAAGCCCCGCTGTTTCCGCTTTGGGGATGCCTTCAACCTTTCCCGTTACGGCGAAAAGCTGGGACAGGGCCTGCTGCACGCGCTGCACGTACTGGTATGGGGTATTCCCATGGCCGCGCTGCTGGCGGGGGCTGTCTATTGCTATACCGAGGTGGATGCGCTTACCCTGTTCAACACCATCAACGATCTGGGCAACCGCTGCGCGCAGGTGCTGGGGCTTTCCACGGCCAACAATTTCATGCTGGGCGTGGGAGCCGTTGGCTCCGCCGGCGCTCTGGGCGTGCTGATCTGGGCGTGGGGCGTTGTTCGCAACAGCGCCACGCGCTACCTGTGGGCCGCCCTTGAGCAGCCCCGCCGCGCGCAGCTGCGCCGCTGCCTGAGGGGCGGCCGCCTGCGCCAGCTTGGCGTAGGGCTGATCAATCTGGTTTTGCTGCTGCCCTTCCTGTATATGGCAACCTGCGCCCTCAAAACCGCCGTCAGCGACGGCTCCACAATGCTAATGATGGCCATCGCCTCCGGCACCCTGCCCGAGATAAGCCTGACGCAGCTGGCCACGCCGCTGGCCGTTGCCTTTGCGGCGCTGTACCTGCCGCTTTTGCCGCTGCGCCGCTGGAACACGGCCGCCTTTGCGCTGCGCAGGGTTCATGCCGTAACGGATGAGAAGGTTTCGGCATGAGCGTACGGCTGGACAAGTTTCTTTCCCAAAGCGGCGAGCGCACCCGCAGCGAGGCCGTCAGGGCCATCCGCAGCGGGCAGGTGTGCGTCAACGGCCAGCCCGTGCGGGATCCTGGCCAGAAAATCAGCGAGAACGACGCCGTTACCCTTGCGGGGCAGGCGGTGGCGGATGACGCGCTGCAGTATTATCTGCTCTACAAGCCCGCAGGCGTGCTGACCGCCGCCCGCGACAGCCATGCGCAGACCGTGATGGATCTGCTTCCGCAGGCTTTGCGCCGCCGCAAGGTACTGCCCGTGGGCCGTCTGGACAAGGATACCACGGGGCTGCTGCTGCTGACCAACGACGGCGCGCTGGCGCATGCGCTGCTGGATCCCAAACGTCATGTATGGAAGCGCTACCTCGCCACCGTGGAGGGCCGGCTGGATCAGGAGGATGTAGCGGCCTTCGCCGGGGGCGTTGCGCTCAAGGATTTTACCGCAAAGCCCGCGGTGCTGCGCATTCTGTCGGCAAACGGGCAGGAGAGCCGTGCCGAGGTTGAGGTGCGGGAGGGCAAGTTTCACCAGGTCAGGCGCATGTTTGGCGCGCGCGGCCATGAGGTTACCGCGCTTCACCGCGCCTGCTTTGGCCCCCTGAGCCTTCCGCAGCACCTGAAGCCCGGCGAGCATATCCGGCTTACGCAGGAGCAGGTGGATCTGCTTCGCCAGGCGGTGCAGAATGCCTGAGACCGTCAGAAAGGTGTGTACCCGCAATGCCCAATGATCACTACTATACCTCCGCGCCCACCAGCGCGCACAGGCTTGCCCATGTGGAGATGGAATACCGCGGTCATCCGCTTCGGTTTGAAACGGACAGCGGTGTTTTTTCGCGCACGGAGCTGGACAGGGGCACCGAGGTGCTGCTGGATGCGCTTCCGCAAACCGTGAGCGGCCGGGTGCTGGATATGGGTTGCGGCTGGGGCGTGATCGGCATTGCCGTTGGCAGGCACTGGCCGGACACCCGCATCACCATGGCCGATATCAACCAGCGCGCCTGCGAGCTCAGCCGCCGCAACGCACAGGCCAACGGCGTAAACGTACAGGTTATCGAAAGCGACGGCTACCAGCAGCTGCTTGGAAACACCTATGACCTGATTTTGCAAAACCCGCCCATCCGCGCAGGCAAGGCGGTCATCTACCGGATGTTTGCCGACGCCCGCACCTGCCTTTCCGCCCAGGGCGAGCTGTGGCTGGTGATCCGCAAGCAGCAGGGCGCGCCATCCGCCATCACCTATCTGAAAACCCTGTTTGAGGATGTGGAAACACCCGAGAAAAAAAGCGGCTTCTGGATCATTCGCTGCCGCAAGCCGCTCTAAAGATATCAAACAAATCACGGAGGATGAACCAGCATGAAGTACGACAAGGCATTTTTCGATCAGCCCTTTGACCGCCACGGCACGGCCTGCATCAAGTGGGATAGCATGGAAGAGCGTCTGGGCAAGGGCGTCAATCCCATGTTTGTTGCAGATATGGATTTTATTTGCCCGGAGGAAATTACCAAAGCCATGGTAGAGCGCGCCGCGCACCCCGCCTACGGCTATACCGAGCAAACCAAACGGGCCACGCAGGCCATGCTGGATTTTATGCAGCGCCGCCATCACGTGTCCCTCACCGAGGAGGAGCAGATCATGCTGCCCTGCGTGGTTACCGGCCTGCGCGCCGCCACGCTCAGCTATACCCAGCCCGGGGACGGAATCATCATTCAGCCGCCGGTCTATGGGCCGTTCTATTTTTCCATCAGAGACAATGAGCGCAAGATTATGGAATGCCCCCTGCGCTGCGATACCAACGGCCGCTATACCATGAACCTGGAGCTGGTGGAAGAGGCCTGCCAGAACGGCGCAAAAATGATGATGCTGTGCAACCCCCACAACCCCGTGGGCCGCGCCTGGAGCCGCGAGGAGCTGCAGGCGCTGTGGCAGGTACTCAAGCGCTACGATGTACTGCTGATCAGCGATGAAATCCACGAGGATTTTGTGTTTGAAAAGGATGCCTTTGTGCCCATGCTCACCGTGGCCACAGACAGTGCGGACAAGGTGATCGCCCTGACCAGCGCCAGCAAAACCTTCAACCTGGCCGGTCTGCAGCAGGCCGTGGCCTTTGCCCACAACACCAGCCTGCTCAAAGCGATGCAAAACACCATGCACGCCGTGGGCGTGGTGCAGGGCAACATTTTCGGCATGATCGCCGCCGAGGCCGCCTATACCTATGGCGATGAATGGCTGGACGGCATGCTTGCCTATATCAGGGAGGGCGAGCAGATTCTTCGCCGGGAGCTGGCGCAGCGCCTGCCCCAGGCGGTGCTCACCCCGCTGGAAGCCACCTATCTGGGCTGGATTGATCTGACCGCCTACGGCTTTACCGTGGAGCAGCTGCAGGAGCGCTGTCACAGGGCCGGGGTGGAATTTACCGGCGGCACCTTCTTTGGCGAAACGCTGGGCGAGCATCACCTGCGCATCAACCTGGCCTGCCCGCACGACCGTGTGATCAAAGCGGCCGAATCGCTTGAAAAAGCCATCAAAGGCTAAGGAGGAAAGCATATGCAGGATCTGAACCGCATCATCGAATCCCTGCGCGAGCCCATGACCCAAACCCTTGCCCGCTGGATCCGTATCCCCAGCGTAAAGGATACGCCCGCCCCCGGCGCGCCCTTTGGCGTGCAGGTGCGCAGGGCGCTGGATACCGCGCTGGAGGATGCCGCCCGGATGGGCTTTGAGGTACGCAATTTTGACGGCTATGCGGGCGATGTGCGCATGGGGCCCCTTGGGGTGGATCCCATTGCCATCCTTGCCCATTTGGACGTGGTGCCCGTGGGTGACGGCTGGCAGCAGGATCCCTTTGGGGCAGAAATCGTGGATGGCAGGATGTACGGACGCGGCACCTCCGACGACAAGGGCCCGGCGGTGGCGGCGCTGTATGCGATGTACGCCTGCAAGCTGGCGGGTGTGCCCCTTCAGCGCGAGGTACGCCTGATCCTTGGCTGCGATGAGGAAAGCGGCTGGGAATGCATGCGCTACTACGCCAGCCATTGCGATATGCCCCGCGTAGGCTTCAGCCCGGATGCAAACTTTCCCGTCATCAACACCGAAAAGGGCATGCTGCACGTCAATCTCACCGGCGCCTATGCCACGGATGGCCTGAAGGTAAAGGAAATCAACGTGGGCCAGCGCAGCAACGTCATCCCCGGTCTGGCTTCCGCCACCCTCTGCGGCGACGGGGCTCTCTGCGACCAGGCCAACCAGGCCGCTCAGGAGCTGGGGCTGCAGGTAAAGGCCGAAATGGAAAACGGCCTCGTCAGGCTGGTGTCCACCGGCATCCCCGGCCACGCTGCCTTCCCGGAGCCTGCCCGCAACGCGCTGGGCCAGCTGCTGCTGTTGCTCAGGGCGCTGGGCGTGACTGGCGCGCTTCGCACCCTGGCGGATGCCGTGGGCATGGAATACGACGGCAAGAGCCTGCAGATCAAGTGTCAGGATGAGGTGAGCGGCGCGCTCACCTGCAACATGGGCATTCTGCGCTACAACGAGCAGGACGGCCTGTTTGCCACGCTGGACATCCGCTACCCCATTCTGTGCGACCACAAAGCGCTTTCCGACAGCCTGACCGCCGCCCTGGCGCCCAACGTAACCGCCACCGTGGCCAGCCAGAAGGATCCCCACCATGTGGCCCCCAACAGCAGGCTGGTAACCGCGCTGATGAGCGCCTATGCCCAGGTGACCGGCGATACCCAGTCCCGCCCCATGGCCATTGGCGGCGGCACCTATGCCAAGGTGCTGGAGGAGGGCGTGGCGTTTGGCTCGCTGTTCCCGGGCGAGGAGGAGCTGGCGCATCAGGCGGGCGAGTACATCAACCTTGACAGTCTGCTTGATAACCTTGCCATTTTTATCAAAGCCATCGAAAATCTGCAATAAAGCGGATGCATACCGCCCTGCCCTGCGCGCCATCCTATGCCCCGAGGTGATTTGCAATGGCCAAACAGG
Organism: Clostridia bacterium; assembly: GCA_016297535.1. GTDB lineage: Bacteria > Bacillota > Clostridia > Christensenellales > Aristaeellaceae > Limiplasma. Next base: position 13,018 of record JAEDGL010000035.1, read on the forward strand.
GTATGGCACGGATGGAACGCACGCATGTCAAACCGCGAAACGAGGTTTCACCCGTGCCGCAGATTCAGGGCAAGGCGCGGGCCGGGCACGAAAAGGCGCGTCCCATCGTGGCCGCAACCAACGGAACCAGCCAGAAGGTATGGCATACCGAACGCCCCCTTTCCAACGCCTACCGGGAGATTGACAACGATCTCGCGCGGGACAATCTGGAAAACGATCTGCCCGACGCCGATTTGCAGGACCTTTAAACAGGAGGGGCTGCCGCAGAAACAAACTTCTGCAGCAGCCTCTCTTTTTTGTTTTGTTCGCAACGGTGAAATGCTCTCTGAGAGGGTTTACTTTCTGCAAAGCAGAGAAAAATGATTCTGATCGTCAATGCTGGGCCTGACAATACAACTCATCGTAACCTCATCAGCATCTACTTTGGGAAGCATGGCAGCAATCATGAACATGGGAAATTCAGGTCCGTCCCCAACCTTTTCTTCTGTCATCTGGAAAAAGAAGCAGTAATCGCAACCCGGATTCATTTGCGGGATGCGATCGATGAATTCGTGAACATAGTTCCATCCATGACACTCCCAAAGCGTTTCACTGTTTTCCGCGGTAAAACCTTCATCCTCCCGGATCTTCTCATCACCGAGAAGGATCGTATCGTCATATCCTTTCCCCATTAAATCTGCAAACGCATTTGCTGCATGATCTGCGCCGCATATCACCTGATCATTGACGATCAGATGAACATCGGGTTCAGCCGGAAGATGCCGCTGGATGCTTTTCTCAATATAATCCCTTAATTGAGCAACAATGGCAGGTCCTTCGCTGGCAGAAAGACCGAATTCGCGTAAAACCTCATAATTGGAAACGGCATGAAGCAAATAATCGGCTACATTTTGAACCAGTTTTTCCATATTGTTTTTCTCTGTCAGATATGATTGTTGGATTTCTTTGATCCGCTCCAATTTCCGCGTCTGCTGTGCAATCTTCCGGTCGAAGGCTTCGTGTACCTGCTGATCCGACATGGCAAGCAATGCCTTGATCTCGTCGATCGTGAAGTCAGCGGCCTGAAGATTTTTGATTTTGACAAAATCTATGGCCTGAGATCTTGCATAATAGCGGTAACCAGACCATTGATCCACCTGAACCGGTTTCAGTAAATCAATTTTGTCATAGTACCGCAGGGTTTGCGGGTGGCAGCCGCAAAGGGTAGCGAACGCTTTGATGGTCATCATATCTGCGACCTCCTTTCACCGCGACTATATCATTATCGTTTGGTGAAAAGTCAATAGTCATTTCAAAAAAGAAAACCCTATTTTGAAAATCTGCCAGATTTTTGTGATGAACCTCTTTTTTGTCCGGGGATGTTCACCCCTCCCTTTGCTTATTTCCGTTTCAAATTGCCCGTTGCAGGGTTGTCCAGCAAAGCGCCGTTTTCGGCAAAGCGCGAGCCGTGACAGGGGCAATCCCAGGAGTGCTCCTGACGGTTCCATTTCAGCGCGCAGCCCAGATGGGGACAGCGCGGCGCGGTGGGCGTAAGCAGGTTGAGGGTGGCCTGAAGCGCATTGGCAAACAGCTGCGGTCTGATGGCCGTGCGCGAGGGATCAAACACGCGCGCATAGGGGTTGCCCCTCCCCTGCACCAGGTCGCACAAAATCATGGCGGATACCATGGAGGAGGTCATGCCCCACTTGTGAAAGCCCGTTGCCACAAACAGATTGGGCGTGCTTTTGCTGTAGGGGCCAATATAGGGCACGCCGTCCAGCGTCATGCAATCCTGCGTGGCCCAGCGGCACACCTCCGTAGCGGCGGGATAGTGCTCTTTGGCAAACGCCTCCAGCACCTGCCAGCCTCCGCCGCGCTTGCCCGTGCGGTGCGATCCGCCGCCAATGAGCAGCACATCCCCCTGATTGCGAAACGAAAGCCCCTTGCCGGAGGCGTCCAGATACATGCCGTCCACATCCTGCGCGTTGCGAAGCGCCAGCACATACGAGCGATCCTGATACAGCTTGAGCGAATAGCCGCCGTGCTTGTTGAGAATGGGAAAATGCGTGGCCATAATAATGCGGGAGGCGCGGATTACGCCCTTTGGCGTAACAACCATCCCGTTTTCGTAGGCCTGCATGGGCGTGTGCTCGTAGATCTGCAATTCCCGCGCAATGCCCGCAGCAAACCGCAGCGGATGAAACTGCGCCTGATTTGCAAAGCGCAGCGCCCCCGCCACCGAAAAGGGCAGCGGCAGCGTTTTCACAAAATCGGCATGGATGCCCGCCTTGTTCAGCGCATCCAGCTCCAGATCCAGCTCGCCGGTATCCTGCAGCGCGTAGACAAACGCATCCTTCTCCTCCAGATCGCAGGGAATGTGCTGCGCAATGCGGCGGTAGCGTTCCAGCGCCAGCTCGTTGGCCTGATGATACAGCCGCGCGGTATCCGCGTCAAACTGCCTGAGAAGCCTTTGATAAATCAGCCCGTGCTGGGAAGTGATTTTGGCCGTTGTATTTCGCGTAACCCCATGGCAAAGGGTATCCGCCTCGATCAGCGCATAGGAAACGCCCTCCTGCGCCAGGAGATACGCGCACAAAAGTCCCGCCAATCCGCCGCCCACAATCAGTACGTCGGTATTCAATTCGCCCTCCAGCGGTGCAAAGGAGGGCAGCTGAACCGACTGTGCCCATAAGGAATTCGTCATAGCATCACCCGCATCAGTTTGCCCCAAACGGCGCAAAAAAACCATCCCTCCAGACTAATGCTGCAGGGACGGCCGGCTCGGAAACGGTTTTTCGGTTATTCCTTTGTTTTTTCCCGAAGCACAAAGCGGATGGGCGTGCCCTGAAAGCCAAAGGCCTTGCGGAAATGGTTTTCGAGGTAGCGCTCATAGGCAAAATGCATCAGCTCCTCGTGGTTGATGAAAAACACAAAGGTGGGCGGACACACGGACTGCTGGGTGCCGTAGTAGATTTTGAGGCGGCGTCCGCCGGAGATGGGCGGCTGCAGGGAAGCCTGCGCATCGGCAAGCGCCTCGTTAATCACGCCGGTGGGAATGCGCTTGCAATACTGGCCATAGGCCTCCTTCACGGCGGAAAGCACCGTATTGGTGCGCTGGCCGGTGAGGGCGGACAGGAACAGCACCGGCGCATAGCTCATAAACTTGAGGTCGCTCATGATCTGCTTGCGCATTTTTTCCATGGTGTTGGTATCCTTTTCGATGGCGTCCCACTTGTTTACCACCACAATCACGGCCTTGCCGGCGTTAAGGATGAGACCGGCGATCTTGGTATCCTGCTCGGTAACGCCCACCTGCGCATCAATCAGCAAGAGCGCCACATCGCAGCGGTCAATGGCGGCGATGGAGCGCAGCACGCTGTAGCGCTCGAGGGATTCATCCTCAATGGTTTTCTTTTTGCGCATGCCGGCGGTATCGATGATATTGAAGCGGGTGCCCTGCTCATCGGTAAAGAAGGTATCCAGCGCGTCGCGCGTGGTGCCGGGAATATCGGATACCATGGCGCGCTCCTGCCCCAGCAACCTGTTGGTCAGGCTGCTCTTGCCCACGTTGGGGCGGCCGACCAGCGCCAGCTGGATGGTATGCTCTTCCTCCTCCTGCTCATCGGGCTCGGCGGGGGGCAGCTGGTGGACGATTTCCTCCAGCAGATCGCCCAGACCCAGCATGTTGGTGGCGGAAATGGCGATGGGATTGCCCAGGCCCAGGTTGTAAAACTCGTACAGCTGATCCTCCAGCCCCTGATAGTCCATCTTGTTTACGGCCAGCACCAGCGGCTTGCGGGTGCGGCGCAGGTAGTTGGCCACATCGACATCCTCGCTGGTCATTCCGGCGCGGCCGTCGCAGAAAAAGCAGATGACATCAGCGGTGTCCATGGCAATCTCGGCCTGACGGCGCATCTGGCTGAGCAGCACATCCTCGCTGCGCATGTCCAGGCCGCCCGTATCCACCATGCTGAAACGGCGGCCCATCCATTCCACATCGGCATAGATGCGGTCGCGGGTTACGCCGGGCACATCCTCCACAATGGAGATGCGGCGTCCGGCAATTTTGTTAAAGAACGTTGATTTGCCCACGTTCGGGCGGCCAACAATGGCTACGAGGGGCTTTGCCATGGGGAGACTCCTCCTTGTCTGATTCAGAGAAAAAAGATCAGTCTTCATCGAAGCGGCCGCGCAGCGCATCGTAGAAGGCCTGTCCGTCGCAGCCGGTCAGGCGCACGGGCAGGGGCGCGCGGGCGCGGAATTCATCAATGTGCATGTCATCCAAAAACAGATCGCGCTCGTGGCGCAGCGTTACGGTGCACAAAAGCACCTCATCCGCCCCGGCCACAGCCTGCGGCGTGAGCGCGGCCAGCAGGTCGCCGCCGGTCAGCAGCCCCGTTACGGTAACCGTTTCGCCAAAGAAATGGTTGATCACGGGAATCACGCGCACCGTTACGCCTTTGGGCGCAAAGCGGTCCGCCCAGCGCTGCATATGGGGCGCGATGCTGCGCCCGGTGGGAATGACATAGGTTTTGGGCTGGACAGGTTCTTCCTGGCCCCAGTTTTTTTCAAAGCGCTCGGCCTCCTCCAGCTCGCTTTCAAAGCGGCGCATCAGGCCCACGCCGTTTTCGATCTGGGGAAAATCCTCGTACCATTCCTCGCAGGGGATGGGCATCCCGGCCTGGCAGAAAAACTCGTCGCTGGGAAAGGCGAAGGTGGTGCCCAGCGTCTGGCGGCACTCCTGCTGGAACGGCGCGATCATTTCAAGCAGTCCGCGCGCCTCCTCCGGCGTAAAGGGACGCAGCGGCGTAAGCCCCTCGCGGAAGCGGGTAAGCCCGACGGGCACCATGGCCACGGTTTGCGCGGCGGGCGCCAGAGAGCGCAGATCGTGAAGCGTGCGCATCAGCTCCGCTCCGTCGTTCCAGCCGGGGCACACCACAATCTGGCAATGGAACTTAATGCCCGCGTCCTTCAAGCGGGTAAGCTTTTGCATGATATCGCCCGCAAAACGGTTGTTCATCATGCGGCAGCGCAGCTGCGGATTGGTGGTATGCACGCTGATGTACAGCGGCGAAGCCTTGCGGCGGATGATGCGCTCAAACTCCTGCTCGTTGACATTGGTGAGGGTAACAAAGTTGCCCATCATCAGCGAATAGCGCCAGTCGTCATCCTTCACGTACAGCGTATCGCGGCGGTTGGGCGGCATTTGGGCGATAAAGCAGAAAATACAGTTGTTGTGACAGGTGCGGGGCGACAGCGCCATTGTCCCGGCAAAGTGCAGGCCAAGCGGCTCGCCCTCCTGCTTGCGGATGTCAATGGTCATCTGCACACCGTCGCGCTCAATCAGCGCCTGTACGCGGCTGTCCGCGATCAGCGCCTGGTAATCGATCTCATCCAGCACGGGCTCGCCGTTGAGCGAAAGCAGGTAGTCGCCTGCGCGCAGGCCGGATCGCTGAGCCACGCTGCGGGGTTCGACAGCGGTAATCTGGTGGCGCACGGAACCTTCCTCCTTCCATGGGCGCACAACCCAATACTTTATTATGCCCCGAATCCGCCCGGAAGTCAATACAGGGCGCAAAGGAGCGGATGCCAAACGTGTTCATTAGTCAATGATGTGAGACCAAGAAACGAAAGAGTCAAGGTTTGGGTGAAGGGAAGAGGTTAACCCCTTCCCTTCACCCAAACAGCGTTTAGAGGCCCATTCGGACAGGGATCAGCCGGCTCTCCCAAAAGCGGGGGGTGCTAAAAAATGTCGTAAAAGCATTTGACAACCGATCGTTCGTTAGCTAT
>JAEDGL010000195.1 GCA_016297535.1 Clostridia bacterium
GCGCTCTATGATGAACCGGAAGTTGTGGAAGAATGTCTTGCGGTCATGCAGGAGCGCGACGGGGAAACGGTGCGTATTTCCGTTGACTCTGCTGCGGATGGCTTTCTCTTTTGGGAGGACAGCTCCACCACCAACATCAGCCCGGATTTTTTTGCAAAGTATGTTGCGCCGGAAATCAACGGCTGGGGAGAAATGATTCACCGGAACGGCAAGATGCTGATTCATCATGCTTGCGGGCATCTCAAGGATTTGCTGCCGCTGATGGCGAATACCAGTATCGATGCCATCGAAAGTATTTCGCCTCCGCCCACGGGCAATGTCACCCTTCACCAGGCAGCGGCTGTGCTGCCGGACCATATCGCGCTGATTGGCTGTCTGGAGCCGGTGCACCTGCTCAACGGTACGGTGGAGGATGTGTGTGAGGACGCGCGCACCCTCATCCGTGACCTTGCCGGACGCAGGTTTGTTCTTGCCAACTCGGATAGCTGCCCTCCGAATGTGGCTTACGAAAAATGGATCGCAGTCACCAGGGTTGTGTGTGGGGGCGGTTTGCGATAGGATCCCATTGTCGACTATTTTGCATGCAAAGGATGGATCGTATATGTTTCAAACGAAAGACAACTGCCTGATCTGGCGGTTTGACGCCGAGACTGTCTGGATTGAACCATGGGGAGAAAACAGTCTGCGTGTGCGCGCGACAGCGGAGGCACAAATGCCTCTGGCCGATTGGGCGCTGCTGCCTGCGCCTCAAATGCAGGCGCAGATTGAAATGGGGGAGAAGGGCGCATCAATAACCAATGGTAAGCTGAAAGCCACCATGTCCTCTTCCGGCAAGATCTGCTTTTGGAATCAGAAGGGAGAATTGCTGCTGGAGGAGTTTGTGCGCGATATGAGCCAGCCTGACTTTTCCAGCCATCTGCGCATTGCTGCGCGTGAGCTGAAGGGCAATATCGGCGGCGCATATCAGGCTACATTGCGCTTTGAGTCTGATCCTGAAGAGAAGCTCTTTGGCATGGGGCAGTACCAGCAGGGCATCTTCAATCTTAAGGGCGCAACGCTGGAACTGATGCAGCGCAATGCGCAGGTATCGGTACCCTTTGTGCTGTCGGACAAGGGGTATGGCATGCTGTGGCACAACCCTGCTATCGGGCAGGTTACGTTTGGCACCAATATGACGCAATGGACAGCGCAGGCAACCCATCTGATCGATTACTGGATCACGGCGGATGATACGCCCGCCGCCATTGTGCAGCGCTATGTGCAGGCTACGGGTCTGCCGCCCATGATGCCCGAAAGCGCCATGGGCTTCTGGCAATCCAAACTGCGCTACCGCACGCAGGATGAGCTGGTGGCAGTCGCGCGCGAATACAGGGAGCGCGGCCTGCCGCTGGATGTGATCGTCATCGACTTTTACCATTGGACCAAGTTTGGTGAATGGAAGTTCGATCCGCAATGCTGGCCGGATCCCGAAAAGATGATGCGCGAACTCAAGGAGCTGGGTGTGGAGGCCGCTGTTTCCGTGTGGCCCAGCGTGCAGGCGGACAGCGAAACGTTTGGCGAAATGTATGCCAAAGGCTATCTGACGCAGGTAGACACGGGCGTTCGTCTGTCCATGCGCTGTGTTTCGTGGACGCTGTTCTACGACGCCACCAATCCCGAAGCAAGCCGGTACGTGTGGGAAAAGGTCAAAAAGAGCTATCATGATATCGGAATCAAATATCTGTGGCTGGATGCGGCAGAGCCGCAGTATGCCTCCTTCTTGAACTATGGAGCAGAATCCTACCGTTACCAGATGGGGCCGCATCTGACCGTAGGGAACATTTATCCCCAGCGGTTTGTCAAGGGCATGTATGATGGCCTGGTGGCCGCGGGCGAAACGGAGCCTCTTTCTCTGGTGCGCTGTGCATGGGCCGGCAGTCAGCGGTACGGCGCTCTGGTCTGGAGCGGCGATATTCATTCCAGCTTCAAGAGTATGCGTTGGCAGATCGTGGCCGGTATGCAGATGGGGATTGCGGGCATCGGCTGGTGGACAACGGATATTGGCGGCTTTGACTGGGGTAATATTTACGACGACAGCTTCCGCGAACTGATGGTACGCTGGTTTGAGTGGAGCGTATTCAGCCCCGTACTGCGTATGCATGGCGACCGCCAACCCCACAATCTGGGCGGGGAATCCGGCCTGACGGATTATACCGGCGCCCCCAACGAAGTGTGGAGCTTTGGCGACGAAAACTATCCCATCTTTGAAAAATATCTGAAGCTGCGCGCCGCCATGAAGCCCTATATCCGCAGCCTGATGCAGGAAGCACACGAAAAAGGATCGCCCATCATGCGTCCGCTGTTCTATCATTATCCGGAGGACCCGACAGCGTGGACCATTTCCGACAGCTACCTGTTTGGCGCGGATGTGCTGGTTGCACCCATCGTGGAGGCGGGCGCGACCTCCCGCCGTGTTTATCTGCCCAGGGGCAGCCAATGGCTGGAACACAGCACCGGGAAAATGCTGGAGGGCGGACAATGGGTGGAAAGCGAAGCAAAGCTGGACCAGATCCCGCTGTTCATCCGGGAAGGCGTGACTGTTTCGGGCTTGCATGAAACCAGGTAAACAAAAGGGGAAAGGATGGTTACCATGATTCCGCATTACGACATTTCACAGATTCGTATCGGCACCTGTCTGCCCGGCCCTTTGGCAGAACAATGGGGCCCCCACATGGCAGAGGCAGGGTTTGAAACCCTCTCCGTCAACTATCACATGCAGTATTATGATGTAAATATCGAGGAACAGGGCCCGCGTGTAAAGGCAATGGCGGAGGAAAAAGGACTGGAGGTTACCACGCTGGGCTATTACTGTAACGCCGTGCAGTTTGAGGAGCATCAGCGCAATCTGGAGCGCGCCATCGACGCGGCGCATCTGTATGGCGCAAAGATTGTGTCCACCTTTGCCGGTGCGTATGAAGGAAAGCCCATGGATGAATCCTTCCGAAAGTTTGGCGAGGTGTTCCGTGAGCTTGCCAGGCGTGCAGAGGATCGCGGTGTGAAGCTGGCCATTGAAAACTGCCCCATGGGAGGCAGCTGGCAGAGCGCCACCTGCAACATTGCCATCAATCCCCGCGCCTGGGAACGAATGTTCAATGAAGTACCCAGCGATGCACTTGGCCTGGAATGGGAGCCCGCTCATCAGCTCATTCAGCTGATCGATCCCATTGCCCAGCTGCGCAAGTGGGTGAAAAAAATCTACCACGTCCACGGCAAGGATGCCAGTGTGGATCGCCGCGCTGTGGAGGAATACGGCGTGCTGTGCGACACCGACTGGTACGCCCCTGAGCGCACGCCGGGATTTGGCGACAGCAACTGGCGCGATATCATCTACATTTTGCATACCGGCGGCTACACCGGCGATATCTGCGTGGAGGGATATCACGATCCGATTTATAAAAAGGAATGGGAAATGACGGCCCAGAAGCATGCGCTGCAATATCTGAAGTGGTGCCGCGGCGGCGACTTTACGCCCAATCCCTGGGAGCAAAAATAACGTACGGGTCATTAAGCAGGCCGGGGGAAAAGATCGTGCGCGATCTTTTTCCCCCGGCCTGAGCAGGAGCCGCAGTGATTGCGGCTCCTGCTGCATTTTGGGCACACCCATTG
>JAEDGL010000196.1 GCA_016297535.1 Clostridia bacterium
TTCAGGTGATATCATTATTGTTATATCAGAGCAGGGGGTAGTATTGATTCAGCCAGAAGAATAAGTGGCGATGCAATGAAGACGATGAATGCATTATTGAAATTGCAGGAAAAAAACTTACTGAAATACGTTAGATTTATTCTTTTGACAGACCGTTTCAAACTTTGTGTAAACCTCCAAAATCGTGTAGAATAGAGACACGATTTTGGAGGTATTCATCATGAGACGGAAGCTGAATCGAAGCCCGGAGGAAATGGCCCGGAGAGAAAAGATCTCGGAGATGCTGCAAGCACTGGATATCAGCAGCATGGATGACATCAAAGAACTGTACAGGCAAACCCTCGCTCAGTTCATGGAGAACAGTTTGGGAAGCGAACTGGATGAAAGTCTGGGATACGAACGGTACGACCAAACCAAGAAGGACACAGAAAACAGCCGGAATGGCTATAGCAAAAAAACGCTGAAAACCAGTTTCGGAGATACGGAGATCGCTGTGCCCCGGGATCGAAAAGGCGAGTTCAATCCGCAAATCCTGAAAAAGAACCAAACCAGCGTGAGCGAAGATATTGAAGCAAAGATCATCTCCATGTACGCCAAAGGGATGACCTGCAACGATATCAACGAACACATCAAAGATATATACGGTATAGAGGTTTCTGAAAGCACCATCAGCCGGATCACCGACAAAGTGCTGGAAGAAGCCAAGGAATGGCAGCAGAGACCGCTGGAAAGTGTCTATTCCGTTGTTTTCCTGGATGCCATCCACTACCATGTGCGCAGTGAAGGACGGATCATTAAGAAGGCTGTATATATCGCTATTGGGATCGATCTGGATGGCAAGAAGGATGTTTTGGGCATGTGGGTTGGCGAAAACGAAAGCGCCCGGTACTGGACGACTGTGCTTAACAGCCTGAGAAACCGTGGTGTGGAGGATATCTTCATTGCCTGTACCGATAACCTGACCGGCTTCAGTGATGCCATCGCTGCGGTATATCCCCATACAGATATTCAGAACTGTATTATCCGCCAGCTTCGCAATTCCAGCAAATACGTTTCGTACAAGGATTTGAAGCCGTTAATGGCGGATTTGAAGAAAGTATACGCAGCCGTGGATGAACAAAGTGCGCTGGCTGCATTGAATGACTTTGCTGAAATCTGGGACAAGAAATATCCCAAGATTTCTGAGTCCTGGCGCAAAAACTGGGCTAATCTCAGCACCTATTTCAAGTTCCCCGAGTAGCTTCGACGCTTGATCTACACCACCAACAACATCGAAGGATTCAACCGCCAGCTCAGGAAGGTAACCAAGTCAAAATCAGTTTTCCCAACCGATGACAGCCTTTTCAAGATGCTGTATTTAGCCATGCGGGACATTACGAAAAAATGGACTGGCCGCAGGATCGACTGGAGCAAAATCCATGCCCAGCTTACTGTATTCTACGGCGAGCGTATTCCCGAATAACAGAAGCCCTGAATGGTGGTCAAGGGTAAAATGAACGGCAGCTTCCGCTGCCGCCCTTGACAACCCTTCAGGTTCCTGTTACTTTGCAGCTAAGGGTGGTTCTGCCACCACCCTTAGATTTCACTTTTCATTTTGCACGATTTTGGGATTTACACAGAATTTGGGACGGAGCCTCTTTTGACAACTCTACTCAATCATGATTATGCAATTAGACACGTTTTTTATCATGAATGGATATGTTCTCGTCTACCGATAGTGCCAAAAACGCAGTAGATATGTTTACAAAGCTACACGATAGCCCTACAACGATACACGTTAGCCTCACAACGTTACACGATTGCTCCTTCCTAACGTGTATCGTTGTGAAGGAAACGTGTAACGTTGTGCATCGAGCCTCCCCACAACTGCATAAATCAAGGACTCTTCGAAGGTGGAAAACCTCGAAAAGTCCTTATTTTATTGGGTTTTTCGGCGGTTGGGGTCCATAAATCGTTGTATCATTTTCGTAGTCTAGATGCACCTGATTGATATTGTGCGCGACTATAATATCCGCCAGACGCAAATCATTGTCAACAACAGCCCCGATCAGGAGGTCATTGTTTTTGGCGATGACAACGGCATGCAGCATTCCCTGCTCATCAGTCCCGATACATGGCGCAAATATATGAAGCCCGCCTATACCGCCATCTACGATGTGGTGCACCGCGCGGGCAAAATGGTGTACATGCATACGGACGGCTGCATCTGGCCTGTGATACAGGATATGAAGGAGGCAGGCGTCAATGTGCTCAACCCGCAGATCCGGGCCAACGGACTGCAGCATCTGATGGATACCTGCAAGGGAAAAATTTGCATAGATCTGGATCTTGACCGCCAGCTGTTTCCCTTTGCCACGCCCAAGCAGATTGAAGAGCACATTGAGGAGTGCGTCCGGGCCATGTACATGCCCGAGGGCGGCCTGATGCTGGTGGCCGAATGCGCTGCGGATGTTCCGCTGGAGAACATCGAAACCATCTGCTGCACGCTGGAGCGCATGAGGAATTTCAAGGGCTGATTGTGCAGCAGCCCGTGCCCAAACGGCGGATGAAAACCGTTGTCGGGGTTTTTCTGAATTAAACAATCAACTGGTGTGGAGACCTTCGGAGGGAGCTCCACACCAGTTTATTATTTGAATCAGAGAAAATGGTCTTCTGAACGGAGACGCAGGCTTACAGCTGAGCAAGCTCATCCTGGTCGATGCAGCGGATGCTCCGGGCGGCCAGCGCGGCCACAGCGGCCTTGGGATCCTGCACGCGGAAAATCATGCAGGCATTCGACGCCTGATTGCGTCCCATAAAGGCATACATGTATTCCACGTTGATTCCGGCCTCCTTCAGCACGGCCAAAACCGTGTTCAGTCCGCCCGGCTCGTCGGGGATGGCCACACCCAGCACCTTGGTTACGTTGTGGATGAAGCCCTCATCCTTGAGCAGGGTGGAGGCGGCATAGACATCATCCACAATAATACGCACAATGCCAAAATCGCTGGTTTCGGCCAGAGAGAGCGCTCGCATGTCCACCTTGTGATCGGCCAGGATCTGGGTGAGCGCCTGCATTTTGCCCGGCTTGTTCTCCACAAAAACGGAAATCTGCTTGAGACTCATGAAAATCCTCCTCAAATTTTGCGTTTGTCAATCACGCGCACGGCCTTGCCCTCACTGCGCACAATGGATTTGGGCGCAACCAGCACAACCTTGGCGGAAATGCCCAGCATGCTGCGCAGTCCGGCCTCCAGTTCGCTCTGGCGCTTTTTGATTTCGCCCATGTTGTCGGTAAACATTTCGGGGGTCATCTCGACCTGCACATCCAGCGTATCGCTGTTGCGCACGCGATCCACGATGATCTGGTAGTTGGCCGGATACCCGGCGTTGAGCAGCACGGCTTCAATCTGGGAGGGGAACACGTTGACGCCGCGGATGATGAGCATGTCATCGGAACGGCCCATGGGTTTGGCCATTTTGATGTGCGTGCGGCCGCAGGAGCAGGGCTTGCGGCTGAGCATGCAGATATCGCGCGTACGGTAGCGAAGCAGCGGGAAAGCCTCCTTGGTGATGGAGGTAAACACCAGCTCGCCCTTGGAGCCCTCAGGCAGCACCTCGCCGGTGTTGGGGTCGA
>JAEDGL010000036.1 GCA_016297535.1 Clostridia bacterium
CCGTCTGATGAACAATGGTTTGAAGGGGCATGGCTTATTCCTCCTGTCTGACATAGCTGCGCAGCACCCGGCCGATCAACGGGGTGTCATACATACCAAACGCCTGCGTAGAATGGCCTTCATCAGTCATATGCAGCTGCACGGACTTCAGGCGCGCCAGGGCCAACGAATGCTCTTCGATGGGCACTGCCTGATCGTTGACTCCGTGGCAGAGCACAATGGGAACATTCGGAAGCCGGCATACCCGGCGTGCCGGATTGTTTTGTTGCAGCGCATCCATCAGGGGCTGCCCGCTCAATCCCCATGCTTTTTCCAGAGACGAAAGATGGATTTTTTCCACATCCCAAACGGTAAAAATCCCCACCAGTGCAGCTACGCGATGCGGATATTCCTGCGCGAAACGAAACATCTGGCACCCGCCCGCAGAGGTGGCCATGGGGACGCAGCGGGCGCGATAGCCGTGGGTGAGCATCCAGTTGTACAAAGCGACGATTCTGGCAAAGCCTTCATCCCTGGCCCATACGTCCTGCCCCATGCTGATGGCTGCAAACGCGCACCCGTTTTGCAGTGCCAGATCGCGTTGACGGATATAGAAGGCTACGTCACGGTAGCTGAGCGCTTCACGGCCACTGCCATGAATGCCAAGCACCCAGGATCGGGCAGGCCGGTTTGGGGAGACCAGATAAACCTGGCCTCCCGCAAGTTCCAAAAGTTGTTCCTTCATCGTTATTCTTCCGGCAGATCGCGCACACACAGGGTGGAATAGCTGCGGTGCGAGGTGAGGTTGTCAAAACCGAGGGCGTATTCCGTAATCGGAAGCAGGGCATGGGTTTCGTTGCGTTCGCGAACAAAGGCTTCGGCAAAGTTGACCCCTGCGCTTCGGCCCCGGTCGCCGTCGTGGCTTTCCAAAAATTTGTTGGCAAAGTCGCCATGATAGGCCTGGCTTTGAAAGCAGTTCATCGCCCTCTTTTTAAGGCCGATCACGGGCGTTATGTCGATGTATACATCGTTGCGGGGCTGAACAGACCAGAATGCGCCGCGCGCTGTGGTGGGGAGCTTGGTCATAAAAATCTGCTTGACATGGTACTGGCCCCTGCCATCCAGATTTTCCAGATACATGCCCACTTCATTAAGTGCGGCAAAAATCATGGTGGTAATCAGGGAGTGGCACTCGGTGTGCGTTTGATCAAAGGGATAGTCCGTCAGCAGAATATCCGGCTGCTCATCGGCAATCAGCCGGGCAATTTGATGCACCAGCTCCGGTTCCACTGCAATTTTGTTGTCATCCTCTCCCAGCATGATTACGTGCTTTACACCCAGAATATCCGCCGCACGCAGCAATTCGTCATGCTTGACCCGGATGACTTCCTCGCGGCTGGCGCCCATGCGCGCCTGATCCGGATTGGCCTTGCGCCATTCCTCGGAAAACATGTTCGGGTGCAGGCGCGCGCCATGAGTGACAGCAACAATGACAACATCATCACCGTTTGCAGCATGAAGAGCCAGGGTTCCGCCGCAATCGGTTATCGGGTCGGCAGGATGGGCATAGATGGCCATTATTTTCAGTTTACGCATGAGCCGTTCTCTCCTTTGTGATGCGGATGAGCTGACTGAACATCGCTTTGCGCGGATATCCATCGCCTGGATCATAATTGAAATCACTGAAAGCCAGCATACATGTGTTTTGATCCACAGCCATCAGCTGGGTGTAGCCGCAGGTATCCGCCGTCGGATCCGGATTTTTGGGCAGCACAATGCTTACAGGCTTCGACCAGGTGTATCCGTCATCCCATGAAATCATCAGCTCCACGCCGGGCCTGCCATAGGACAGCACGAGGGCTCCGTTTTCCAGCCGGATCAGATGCGGGTACACGCCATGGGTATGCAGATACCGGGGTCTGGTCCAGGTTGCGCCCGCGTCCTCGCTTCGGCAAAGGTACATGGGGCCCAGCTCGCGGTGCGTGGTGCGGATTATGCACATCATTCGCCTGTCATCCAAAAAGCACATATCCGGCTCCAGAAAGCCGCGGCGCTTATCGGAATAGGCCTGCGGATCCACGCTCAGCTCCGGCTCGTAGGGGATGGTTCCGATTTCATGAAAGGAGTGTGCGTTGTCATCCGAACGCAGCAGGTAAACCCAGTCGCGGCTGTCGGGCGTACCATCCTCACGCAGCTTGAAGTTGTAAATAAGAAGGTATGGCTTGCCATCCGGTCCCAGCCAGAACTTGTTGGCGCGTGCCTGCATCGCCGGAAGAAAACCGTCAAACGCACAGCGGATACCGCCTTTTTCCTCCATCGCTGCATGTTCGAGCTTCCATTGCGTTTCGCCTGCTTTTTTGCGCAGCAGGCTGAAACCGCCAACCTCCGGCGGAAGCTGGTCGTTTCGGTAGCAGGTATAGTGGCGGCCATTGATGGTAAACGCGCCTGCGGCTTCAGGCAGCTCCAGCTCTGCCGTCAGGGCAGATTTGCCCGAATAGCTGCAAACCAGATCTCCGTTGGGCAACCGGAGAGCGCGCGCCTCGTTGTAACGATCCTCATCCCTGCACCATTCCCAGGCAAGGCAGGCTGCATCCGTTTGGTATACCCAGCCAGGCAGACCATAAGCGCTGTAGTGATCAGCCGCATCGCTGAAATGGTAATAATACCTGCCCTCTTTTTTACACAGGGAAGGAAACTGATAGGGGCCCCACTCCCGTACTCTGCGGGGAGCGCTTTCCACCAGCACTCTGTCGAATAACTGTATGGCCATAAGCTTCACCTCGTTTTATACCTTTTCAAGCACTTTTGCCACATTGGCGATATCGGCTTCATCCAGCTCGTAGCCCAGTTGAACCGCCTTTGCAGAGCACAGTCCCTTAAAGGAAAGCGCCACCTTGACGGCCTGGCTGAACAGCGCGGCACTGCTTTTGCCGCCTTTGAGCGCTGTAAACACAGCCATCAGGCGGTTGACCCGCTGCTGCAGCTGGGAAACCTTTTGAAGATTGTTCTCGCGGCCTGCCCTGTACATTTCCACAAAGAGATCGGGACGGATGGCGCACAGGGCGTTGAGCATTTCCATGTGATAGATGGCACTGTAGCCTGCCATGCCGTCGCCACCGGCCATAATCACAAATTCGTCCTCGGGGCCAAGCAGCGTTGAAAGGGTCATCAGGCGCGCGGCATCGTTATGCGTATCCTTGATGCCAATCAGATTGGGATGATCCTTAAGCTTCATCACGGTCGGAATATCCACTTTGGAGGGAAGCCGGGTCATATGATTGTAGATGATCAGGGGCAGTGGGCTGTGATCCGCCGCATAGGTATAATATTCCACCAGTTCGTCCTGCGTATGGTGGTGAAACTGCGGCGGCATAAGTACCACGGCATCCGCGCCGTTATCCGCCATGGCCCTGGCGTTTTCCATGGCCTGCGCAAGAGAGCCCTCACTGATATTGGCCAGAATGGTCAGGCCTCCGCGGTTGTGGCTGGCGGCAGTTTTTACACACTCGCGACGTTGCTGGGCCGTCATGGCAAAGTATTCGCCGGTGGAAGAGGGCCACAGGACGCCTGTGATCCCGTTTTCGGCATAGTAATCCATGAGGGCGGCAACAGCAGCCGTATCAAGGCTTCCATTTTCACAGACAGGCGTGACGGAAGCCGTCATCACACCACGGAACCTTGACATATCCATCAGGCATTCTCCTTTCCATAACCAAGCACCTCATCCAGCCGGTAACTCAGCTGTACCAGGTCGCATTTTTGCTCAAAGGTTTCGCGCTGGTCCCTGTCGCAGGTGATGTAGGTAATGACATGCAGCAGTCCATCCTGCGTATAGACAACGGGATAGTGGCCATCCTGCCGGGGAAAGCGGGGCTCATCCAGACGGACGCGGGAAAGAATCTCCAGAGTGCAGGGATCGATGCGGAAAAGATCGCAGCTCATCATGCGGTTATGCGAGTCCTCGTTCCACTGGCGTGTAAACAGGCATAGCTCTCCTTTAATCCAATACAGGCGCGGACGGCCCGTAAGCGTAAAGAAATCTGTGGTTGCACGGTAATCCCGCGAGCGCAGTACCCGATAGTTTTCATCCAGCACCACCAAATGCTGGCCGGAGGCAAAGTCATCAGCGCTGCTTTGGCGATCATGTCGGTCGGTCTCTCCCCGGGTAAAAATCAGAAAGCCCTCGTCGCACCCCAGCAGCGCGCATTCGTTAAAGGAAAAACCGAAAAGCTCCTTCAGGTTGGCGCAGAATTCCCAGGTTTCGCCGCTGTCTCGGGAGGTGATCAGGTGCACCTCGCGATCACGCCCTCCCGTCTGGTACGGAAAGGTCATCACCAGCATCCACACCTGATTTTCCTTTGCAATCAGGTCCATGGCATAGCCGTACTCGATCCCGTTAATCACGCCAACCGGGCGGCTGACCGGATAGGTTTTTCCGCCATCATGGCTGCGCAGTTCCCACAGGCCGGTGCGATGGTTGGTTTTGCACTGCTGCATATCGATGTACACGCACACATCGCCGTTTGGCATGCTGACAATCTCGCCCATCTGCGGGGTAAAGCCAGCCTTCTCATAGATCACGCGCACATCCTGCACCTGCTGTTTGGGCGCATTCAGAGTAACCTGCGTCAGGCTGGACTGTTCATCTCCCCAGTGCTTTTGACCGGATTTGACGGTAACAAGTACATTGTTTCCGCAGCGTGTTAGCGCAGGAAAGGCATAATACGTTTTGTAATCCGTTGCCTGTGTACGCAGAATACGCCATTCCTGTTTCCACTCAGGACGGTACAGCAGGGTATGATCCATGGAAACTTCACCTCCGTGTGACGAATGAGAAAATGGGGGTGAGGCATGAGAACACGCCTCACCCCCGATGGATGAATCAAGGAGTGTTCAGTCAATTACCGGTTGCTTTCGATGTAGGCAACCATGTCTTCCACGACCTGGGCATAGCCCATCTCGTAATATTTGGCCAGCGCCTCGTCCCATGCATCCACAGACAGTTCGCCGACGATGATCTTGGAGCGCACCACATCCAGCTCGCTCTTATACTCAAGAAGCATGGTCTCCTGAGCGGAAGCGGGAACATAGCCGTAATCCAGCGTGGGCACGGTGATGGCCACGGCGTCGGCAATCGCCTTCTTGGCAAACGCCTTCTGCTCGGGGCTCAGGTTGATGCCTACAAAGTAGTCGGGATCGGTATAGCGGCGAAGCAGGGTAACGTAAGAACGAATGCCGGAGTACTCGGAATAGGCATCGGTGGCAAACTTGTTGCCCTCCGCATCCTCATCCCAGTGAATGCCCTTTACGCCATAGTTCATCAGATCCCAGCCTTCGTCGCTGAGCAGATAATCCAGTACTTTCAGAGCAGCGTCCTCCTTGCCCTCACAGGACAGCGTCAGACCGTAGAAGGAGTAGATGTTGCCGCCAAAGGTGGAGCCGGCCTTGGTTACGCCATCCTTATCCTTAATGCCCACGATGTAGGCAACCTCGGCATCGGGGAAGTTGGCCTTCAGGTTGTCTTCATAGGTGCTGATCCAGCCGCCGAAGAAACGGGCCATGCCGGCGGCACCCACATAGAAACGGTCGCGGAAGGCATTACCGGCATTGGTAGGCCAGGTGGGATCGATCAGGCCATCCTGCCACAGCTTGGCGGTGTAGGCCAGCGCCTCCTTGTAGCAGTCGTGCTCCAGACAATAGGTTTCGTCCATGTAGGCATAGGTTCCGTCATGCTCCTGCCAGCCGCGGCAGCCAAAGGCGTAGGCAGCAAAGGGAGTGAGAATACCGTTGCCGCTGTCAACAAGGCCCCAGGTATCCTGTACACCGTTGCCATCGGGATCGCCATAGGTAAAGGCGTAGCAGATATCATAGAATTCCTGCTGCGTCAGCAATCCATCCTCAGGCAGGGTAATGCCCAGCTTGTCGCACCAGTCCTTACGGATAAGCCAGCCATCCTGACGGACAATGGTGTTGCGGGCAATTCCGTACAGCGTGCCGCCGCCGGAAGCCCTCAGTGCGGAGTAGGAGGAGGGATCAACATATTGGGAAAGGTTTTCATACTGAGGAATCAGATCGTCCAGCGGAAGGAGCACTTCGCTTTCCACGGCGTTGATCCAGGCGGCTCCGGTGGTGCTGGGGAACTGGATGATGTCCGGGTAATCGCCGTCGGCCATCATCAGGTTGAGAGACTCCTCGTAGCTGTTGATCGGGGGCATAACCCACTCAATGTCCACACCGGTGGCAGCCTCAACTTTGGCAACGTAGGGATCGGTCTCAGGGTTGAATTCAGAAGGCATTTGCAGGAAAATGGAGATCGTTGGCCTTTCATCGGCCAAAGCCGTGGGCGCGAGACCCAGCACCATCATTGCTGCCAGCACAAGAGCCAGAATTCGTTTCATTGGGGAAACCTCCTTTTTGATATTCTCTAACGGGATCTCGCCCGCTTGATTCGTTTGTCAGCCCTTCACAGCGCCAACCATAACGCCCTTGACGAAGAAGCGCTGGATAAAGGGATACACGCACATAATGGGCAGAATGGCCACCACAATCACTGCATACTTGACGCTTTGCGCCGGGATGGCGGCAATATCGGTGTTATCATTGAGCAGGGTTTCGGTCTGGCTGACCAGCTCGCGAAGCACCAGCTGCAGCGTCCAGTTTTCACGGCTGCGGATGTAAAGGATCCCGTTGAAATAGCTGTTCCACTTGCCAACCGCATAAAACAGGGTGAGGGTGGCAAGAATGGGGCCGGACAGAGGCAGCACCACGCGAACAAAAATGTTCAGATCGGTTGCTCCGTCGATATAGGCGGATTCCTTGAGGCTTGCAGGGATTCCCTCAAAGGAGTTTTTCATCAGGATCATGTTGTACACGCTCAAAGCGCCGGGAATCATCAGCGCCCAGAGAGAATCGATCATATCCAGCGATCGCACCAGATAATAGTTGGGAATCATGCCGCCGTTGAAAAACATGGTAAATACGATGAGAGACATAAAAATCCTGCGCCCCTTCAAATCCAGCACGGACAGGGGATAAGCAAGCGTGGCGGTGAGAAACATGGAAATCATCGTGCCCCCGACGGTGATGAGAAGGGTGTTTTTGTAGCTGGACAGGATAAGATGATGGGTCAGGATCCAGCGGTAGGAGGACGCATCAAAATCGTGCGGGAAAATCATCAGTGGATGGTTGGCATAGCCGTTCTCGCTGCTGAGGGAAACAGCCACTACGTTCAGAAGAGGATACAGCATGATCGCAGCAACCAGTGCCAGCAGCGCGTAAATACCAAAATCGCCAATGGAAAATTTGCGCTTCATGGGCTCGCCTCCTTTCTTAGAACAGGCTGCTCTCGCCAAGCTTGCGCGAGACATAATTGCTGGAGATAATCAGAATAAAGCCTACCACCGACTGGAACAGTCCCACCGCCGTGGAGTAGCTGTAGCGGCCGCCCTGAATACCAATCCGGTAGGTATACGTTTCAAATACATCCGCCACTTCATAAACCAGCGGCGAATACAGCAGATAGATCTGCTCAAAGCCGTTATTCATCAGGCTGCCCAGCCTTAGGATGAGCATAACGGAGATGGTGCTCATAATGCTGGGAAGCGTAATCCTGAACATAAGCTGCAGGCGATTGGCGCCATCAATATAGGCAGCCTCGTAGATTTGCGGATCCACCTGCGTAAGGGCTGAAAGATAAACAATCGTGCCCCAGCCGGCGGTTTTCCAGATTTCCGCCGCAATTACAATGCCGCGGAAATGCCGGGGGCTGGTCAGGTAGTTGGCGGGTTCCACACCAAAAAAGCCAAGCAGCGTATTTACAGCGCCCTGACGGGTGGGCTGCAGCAGATTGATCACCAGGCTGGCCACCACCACCCACGAGATAAAGTGAGGAATGTAGACCACCGTTTGAACCAGCTTTTTGTACCCGGCATGGCGCACCTCGTTAAGCAGCAGTGCAAACAGGATTGGCATGGGAAAGCTCCACATCAGGCGTTGAAGGCTGAACTCGATGGAATTGCGGAAGACGCGCAAAAACTGCTCGGATTGGAACAACTCGCGAAAGTTCTGCAGGCCGATCCATTTGCTGCCGCTGATTCCCTTGACGAAATTGAATTTTTGAAAGGCAATCACCACTCCGTACATGGGGACGTAGTTAAAAATGAGCAGATAGATCAGGCCGGGAATCATCATCAGATAAAGCCACGGATGCGCCTTGACATAAACCCATACCCGGTGCCAGGTGTTTTTTGGATGCACGGAACAAGAGAGTTGCTGCACATTCCCAACTCCTTCTTAAATATCGCTATGAAAATGATAAACCATGTACAGGCGGGTCGGCAAGTGCCCAAATCTTATATCCGCCCTCCTGGATTTTCGAAAAATCAAGCAGGGTTCAGGTCACTCATTTGAATCACGGGTATCAAAATTTCTACTTTAAATCCATTCCCGGGCGCTCCGTCCAGATGGACAAGAGCGTCTGTGCCAAACAGCAGTCTCAGCTGCTGGCATACATTGCTAAGGCCAATTGCCTGGCTTGGATCACCGTTGTCCTTTTCCAACGCCCTTTGCAGGGCAAGCAAATCGGCAGGAGAAATGCCGCAGCCATCATCCTCCACGCAGATATGCAGCTGCTCCTCCACGCGGCGTGCGCCAATGCGTATATGCAGCGTGCTGTCGTTTGTCTTGTCCAGACCATGCTTTACCGCATTTTCAACCAAGGTCTGAATCAGCATGGCGGGTATGGCGCACTGGTCAACGCCATCTTCCGGCGCATAGGTCAGCTCCAACGCGTCAGCAAAGCAGAGCTTTTGCAGCGTAACATACCGCTCCACCTGCTTAAGCTCCTCCTCAAGCGAAATAAAGCCGGTGTTTTTGAGCCTGTCGCGCAAAAGCTCGGACAGGGAACACAGCGCGTCCGAAATTTCGTTGTCATCGGGCAGTTTTTCCAGGGCCATCCAGTTGATGGAGGCCAGCGTATTATACAGAAAATGCGGGTTAACCTGTCCCTGCAGCAGGCGCAGGCGAACCTGATTCAGGCGCTGCAGCCTTTCTTCCAGAATGCTGCTCAGCTCTCTGTTGCGGTCCAGCGTGTGGGAAACGGCATCGGCGATCACCGTCAGCTCATTACGCAGGCTGCGGCGTTCCGCCAGGGGCATAATCATCTCATCCTTGCGTTCCTCAAGCACATACATGATATGCTTGACCGGCACAAACATGCGTACGGAAAGCATGTAGGAAAACACCAGCACCATCGCAAGGCCCACGGCAATCAGCATGCTCATGATTCTGTCAAACGCCACGATGCGCGCGTTATAGCTTTGCAGCAGATCAATACTGTAGATCCACCAACCGTAGCTCTGCGAACAATCCACGGTGATCAGCACCCGCTGCTGGCCAATTTTGACCAGATGGTTGCCGCTTTGATTCAATATTTCCCCAGGCAGCTGATCCGGTATAAACAGCTTTTCCGGGAAACTGCCCGAGGACAGGAGCCCGCCCTTCCTGTCCGTTACCACGTAGGAATTTTCGCCAAACAGGCCGTCAAAAAAGTGCTGGCAATCCAGATTCATTACCACGGCGCCGCTGCACTGGCTTCGGATGATGGGCACGCTCTGCATGAGCGTAAGCACGGTGCGGTGGTTGTAATAGCTTCCGCTCTCGCGCAGGAAGGGCTCCACTTTTTCGCCGCTTTTGAGCTGCCTGTAGGCCTCCGTCCAGCTGGTATCCAGGTAATGCTCGGCATTCATCGTGGCGTAGTCCGAGGAAATCACCTGCCCCTTGCTTTCATTGAACAAAAACAGAGAGCAGATGTTTTCATCCCACAGGCAATAGCTCATCAAATCCTCATGGATGCGCCGGCAGACCTGATAGGTTTCATAATCCGAGGCAAACAGCGTGGAGGTGCGAAAATACTTTGCAATATCATCCGAGCCGGCCACGCGCAGCATGATATGGCGCTTGTTGCGGATATCGTTTTCCATATCTGCAATGCGCCGTTTCAGCGTACTGCAGTTTACTTCTCCAAACTGGTCATATACGCTTTGCACCGAATACCATCGCGAAATCAGCAGCACACCCAAAACAAGCGCGCCAAACACGCTGGCCCACAGGATAAAGTTGCCGGCCAGCAGATGCGTAAACCGTTTGTTTTTCCAAAGATGCAGCTTGGAGCCGTTCATCCCTGTCTTTCCTCCTGCGCAAAACGACCGCGGTAGCCGCTGGGTGTATAGCCTGTCATATGCTTGAAAACACGATAAAAATAGCGCGGATTGGGGTAGCCAACGCGCTGTCCCACATCGGCCACCAGGATATCCGGATACTGCAGCAGCTCCTTGGCCTTTTCAATTCTGACACGGGTAATAAAATCGGTAAAGTTTTCGCCGGTTGCTTGTTTGAACAGCCGGCTGACATATACCGGACTAAGAAAAACGTGTTCTGCCACCACATCCAGTGAAATCGGGCCGGAAAAGTGTTCCAGGATGTAGCTCTTGATTTGGGAAATAACCTGCTGCGGGTTATTTGTTGCCGGAAGACTCTGCATCCACTGGGCAATGGTATCCTGCAGCCATGAGGCCATCTGTTCGGCATTCCGGGTTGTAATCAGCAGGTCGTAGGGCGGCATTGTTTCGGGCGCAAGCTGCAGCTCCTGCAGCTTGGTCTGAATACGCGCGGCTGTATCAATAAGGATGGTATGCCTCATTTCCCGCGGGAACGGCTCCATGCGGTCAACCATTTCACAGATCAGCTCCTTGGCCTGGTCCATGCTGTGGCTGGTCAGATAGCTGAACAGAAGCCGCTGCTGGGACAGAAGCTGCTGCGAATAGGCACTGTCCAGCTTTGTCCCGTTTTCCATGAGAACAGCCTGATGACGCGGCCTGTCAATAAACGCCTGCAGGTTGTCATAACGGCAAAATTCCTGAATATACAGGGTGACACCGCTGGTATCCTTCGCCTGGGCTATCAGATCCTCGATGCGCAGCCGTAAACGCTCTTCCGCGCTGCTCTGTGCCGCATCAAAAACAGCCATCACGGCAAGGCTGGAGGATTTGATACTAACAGGATCATATTCCAGACCCTCCACATTGCCCTGAAACAGCCTTCGGAGAATATCCCGCATTTCCTCCTGCGTTGCATCTCCGGTAAAGCCCAGGGAGCAAAGCAAAACGCCATGCTTTTCGCAGGCCGGATAATAATGCCTTGCCTGTGCATCCGCCATATCGCATTTCCGCAGTGCACCCATATACAAATCATAAAGGAACTGGCTGCGCCACAGCTGGTTCATTTCTTCATATTGTCTGTGCGCCTGCACCTGCTGCTCCAGCAGCCTGCTTTCCCGCTCCAGATCCTGTGCAATGGATGAAAATACCCTGCGGATATCCGCCAGGCGTGTAGGCTTGAACAGATAGTCCTTCACTCCGGCCGCAATTGCCGCATGTGCAAAATCAAACTCCTGATGCGCCGAAACAAGCACGCATACCGTGTTGGGATGGTGTTCCTTGATCTGCTGCGCCACTTCAAGGCCGCCTACCTGTTTCATTTTGATATCGGTCAGAACAACATCCGCATGTTCGCGCCTCAAATGCTCCAGCACCTGGCTTCCGTCCGCATAGCAGCCTACCACGCGAAAGCCAAGTTCTTCCCAGTTGACGATACGCGTAAAGCCTTCCCGGATGCGAGGTTCATCATCGGCAATGATCAGTCTGAACATGCTCGTCTCCTTTTTATCCATGTACAAATGATGAAAACATTGTAATCCGGATCCGGGCAAAAAGCAAGTTCACTCATTTTGACACATGTGTGCACCGGGAAGCCTGTGGGTTTACAGCAAAACAGAAAGCCTTCAGGCGTGGCAATAAAACAGAAGGATTTCTGCACATGAAGAAAGCCCTCTGCTGCAAACTGCGGCGGAGGGTTTTCGACTGGCGCAAGTTTTGGATGTGGCACCGGAAGCGTTGAATGTGTCCACATCGACAGTTACATATCTACATTTTACCGTGCTGCTTAGCGCCTGCGGTGACCGTGCTCTATTCCGCCGGTGACAGTGCCCAATTTACGTGCTTATGGTGCTCAATCCGGGGGGAATACTCACCATGAGTACGTTTTGAGCTTTTGGTGAATGACGACGGCAGGGTTGACGCTTTCACCATTTACACATGTGACGCAAATCCCCCTTGACAAAACTGCTGTGACAACTCTCCGTAAGGTTTTTCGACAGTCTGAAAGGATCCTGGGCTGTATCGGCTGCGCAGGATCCTTTTCTGA
This sequence comes from Clostridia bacterium, assembly GCA_016297535.1. Lineage (GTDB taxonomy): Bacteria > Bacillota > Clostridia > Christensenellales > Aristaeellaceae > Limiplasma. Next base: position 12,241 of record JAEDGL010000036.1, read on the forward strand.
TTCTTTTTTGCAAAAGGCGAGCATTACGGAGCCAGCATTCGGATGTCATCCGCCGTAAACACCATCAGCTCTTCCTTCGTAATGTCCGGATCGGTTGCCAAACGGTTGGCCTGTGCCGTAACGGCGCGTTCAAACAGGTTGCGCACGCCGCGCGCGTTGCCAAAGCCCTTTACATCCATGCTGGCCAGCTTGATGATATCCCTCAGGACGGGGCGGGCATCTTCGGCCAGGGTATAGCCGTTTTTCTGGCAGCGCATGTCAAAGATGGCCATCATCTCGTCCACGGAATAATCCGGGAAATGCAGAAAACGGTTGAAGCGGCTTTCCAGGCCCGGATTGGAGCGGACGAACTCCTGCATCAGCTCAATATAGCCTGCGACAATCACAATGAGGTCGTCGCGGTTGTCCTCCATGGCCTTGAGCAGGGTATCCACAGCTTCCTGGCCATAATCGTTTCCGCCGCGGTTGGTAAGCGCATAGGCTTCGTCGATAAACAGCACGCCGCCCTTGGCCTTTTCGATAACCTCGCTGGTTTTGATGGCCGTCTGCCCCACATAACCGGCAACCAGACCGCTGCGGTCCACCTCCACCAGCTGTCCCCTGGACAGAATGCCCAGGCTTTTGTAAATGCGCGCCATCAGACGGGCAATCATGGTTTTGCCCGTACCGGGATTGCCGGAAAACACCATGTGCAGGGACAGATCGTTTACGGGCAAGCCGTTTTCCTTGCGCAGCTTCTGAACGTTGACCAGGTTGATGAGCGTTTCAACCTCTTTTTTTACCTCGTCCAGCCCGATGTAGGAATGCAACTCCTTCTTGAGGTCCTCGATGCTTTCGGGCTTTTCCTCTTCCGGCACCGGCTCGGGCGCTTTCTGAGCGGTTTTTTCCTGCACAATCTCCGTTTTGCGGGACGGGTCAGGCTGCGCGTCCCCCCACAAATCCTCCGCAATGCGGTTGAGGTTGCTTCGGGTCATCTGGTTGATAACGTCCATTTGCAGGCGGATGATTTCATCCTTGCGATCCATGGTTAATCCTCCTTCAGGGCCGAGGCCGGAATAAACAGGCGGCAGTCCTTGCTGTGGTATGTGGTCTGTACATACGCCCATTCCTGGCCGAAGAACGCCAGCAGCGTTACCTCGTCGCCCTTGCGCAGCGTTGTAACGGTTGATTGGCTGCGCAGCGGATCATCGGTTGCTTTGGCATTTCGTGCAAGCCTGAGAGGCAGAAAACAGAAGTCAAGCTGGGCTACGCTATCGGAATTGGCCAGCGTTTTATCGTCTATATAGCCCATGCGCCCGCGCGAGCCGTCGCCAATGGCGTAGCTTACCAGCACCCAGCCGTTTTCCATGCCGTAGATGGCCACGGTTTCATCGGTGGTTACCTGTGCACCCTCCGGTGCCCAGGCCATTTCGCCTGGCGCGCTGTACACCTTGAGAGTGCGTACCTTTTCAAACGCGGCGTCCTCAAGCTGCTCCATTCGCGGCGCGGTAAGCAGCGCGTTTTCGTAGGGGGAAAGCGTAGGCGTAGGCGTGGGCGTGGGTACGGGCGTTGGACTGGGCGTAGGCGTGGGGCTGGGCGTGGGCCGGGGCGTAGGCGTGGGGCTGGGACTGGGCGTGGGCGTGGGGCTTGGGGTGGGCGTAGGCACGGGCGTGGGACTGGGCGTAACAAATTCCTCCGGCGCCACGCGCTCGCCCTGGCGGTTGAGCACATAGCCGCTGATATCGTTATCGCCGCGCAGCACAAACGCGCTGTCACTGCCAATATCCAGCGCGCCGTTGAGCACCTCGCTGCTCAGCACGCCATCCTCCACGCTGTATTCGCTTACGGTTACGGTAAGCAGCTTGCCATCGGCTGTAAACTGGTAGTAAAGAGTACCGTCGGTTCCAAGGGGTTTCCACAGGCCGTGGGTCAGCACATCCACCATGATCGCGTCGTTACCGGCAACGGGCATGGGAGTGGGCGTAATAACAGGAGCCAGCGAAAAATCGGGGTTAAGCGTTTCCTGCGGGAAAGGGGTAACGGTGGGCATGGGCGTAACGGTGAGAACGGGCGTAACGGTTTCCCGCGGGGTTGGGGCAGGCGTGGCCGGTTCGGCCGTTGGCTGGGGCGGTTCCGCCGTCGGCCGGAGCGTGGCCGGAGCGGTGTTTCCCGTAAGCAGCGGCGACCAGCTCAGCGGCAGGTCCTCCCATTTCAGATCCAGCGCCACCGCCTGCGCGCCGAGGGTTTGCGTATCGTACAGCACGCGCAGATAATCTGTGGTTAAAAAGTAGGAATCCGGCAGCGGCACCAGGCCGCTGTCCGTAATGGTATCCAGCAGCAGGTTCATTTCTTCTGCCTGTTTGTAAACGGCAGCGCAGATGGCCTCCATCACCACGGCCTCGGGCTCGGTAAATAGATCCGCAAGGCGCAAAAGGCGCTTGCCGTTTAGATCCACCAGCACATAGAACAGCTCTACCTCCGTCTCCTTGGCTCCCTCGGGCAGCCTGCTCACGGAGGCCTCCACAGAAAGCACGCCTTCAAAATCCAGCGATGCACAGTAGCCGCCGCGCGCCTGACCCGCATCCATTTGCCCCATGCGGCAGATGGGCTCGGTAATGTTTTGGGTGAGGAACTGCGCAAAGGCCTCGTCGCTGCATTCAAAGGTTGGATAATCCAACGCCGTACGCTGCGTGGCGGTATCCGTTTCCTGGTGATTGCGAAGGATGGTTACGCCGCAGGCCTCTCCCTCCCGCGTAACAGCGGTTTCGGGCAGCGGTTCCTCCGCCAGCACAGCAACGTGGCACAGCGTGCAAAGCGCCAGCATCAGCGCCAAAAAACGTTTCATTTCGGTTTCCTCCAATCAAAACTCGCCATCCAGCCGGATGGGACAGGAAGAGACGGCCGACAAAGCCACATACTCGCAGCCGTCTTCCCCTTCCAGCACAAAGGAGCAGCTGAGGGGCAGCACGCCATCCGCGCCGTTTACGGCCCGAATGGTAAGGCTGGAAGACGCGCCCGCAAGCGTTTTTTCCGTCCAGACAAGATCGCTTGGCAGCGGACGGATGGAATCATAGGCATACGCATAATGCTGCTCGCCATGCACAAAGAGGCCGTATTTCCCACTCAGCGGATCCTTTACGACCAGGGCATCGCAATCGGGATAGGCGATCACCTCGGGGCTGCAAAGAAGGGGCTCGTCCACCTTCGGCAAACGGTAGAGCGATCCATCGCTCATGTATGCCATTGCGCACACGGCGGCCACCGCATCCTCCATGTGCCCGGCAGACAGCCAGCGGTTCATGCTGCCATCCTCCCCGATGACATACAGCAGATAGCGTTCGTCTGCTCCGGCGGTGCTGCCGGTATCCACATAGGCCAGCGTATAACCGCCGCTAAAGGGAAACGTGCGGCTGAACCACAGGCTGCTCATCAGCCTGCCCTGCGCATCCACATAGTTGGCCAGTCCGTCCTCCCGGCTTTCCACCACGGCCCAGCCGTTGTACATGGGATGGAGAAACACGCTTTCATGAATGGCGGCCTCAATATCCGCCGTGCGAATCAGCGCGGATCCGTCGGCGGCAATCAGCCAGGGAGACTGGTTAACGTAGAAGCCGCCAAAATCCTGCGCAATCATATCCTGCGCGTCCAGCCCCTCAAAATAGCACAGGAGGCGGCCTTCGGCGGTAAACAGGTAAAAGTCGTATCGTCCGTCCGCGCGCAGATTGCGGGTAACAATGTGGCGGTCTGTTACGATGTGGTTTTTCATTTCCAGCGTTCCGCTGAGCCGTGCGATGGTACTGCGCGCCGTATCCGATACAGCGGCGGCAGGCGCGGCGTCATAAGCCTTGACGGGCTCCGGCGTAACCTGAACAGCGGGCGTTTCGGCGGGAGGATCCACAAAGGCGGATATCCCAAGCATTTTGGCAAGCGGCTTGCGCGCCGCCCATACCGCGCCGCCAAGCAGCGCCAGGGTCAGGATGGCAATCAGCAGCTTTTTCAGCGTATGGCGCCGGTTGGAAAGCAAGGGCTGATCCTCCTGCACCTGATAGCCCAGGCCTTTTTCGGAATCCGCCTCCACGCGGTCGCCATCCGCCCAGGTTGCCCTGCGCGGACGGTAGACGTTGCCGGATGCGTATCCGTACCGGTCGGAAGAGTCCTGCATTTCCTCCGTCTGGGGAGAAAACGCATACTGCTGCATGCTGGGCGGCGGCGCAAAGGCAGGCTCGGCTCCGCCCTGCTGCTCTGCTCCCTCGCGGCTGTAATAGGCGGCATAGTCCGTCCCGGGCCGGTCGGATGGCTGCCGGCGGGCCGTAGATCCGGCGGATTCGTTCACCGCCTGGCAGGCCTCGGGATCGGGGTCGGATTCGCCGGGCATGGAAGCGTCCCATTCCGCGCTGGAGGACGGACCGGCGGACGGATCCTGCATTGCCTGGTCAGGCGCTTCATCCGCCCGTGCCGCGTGCAAACGCTGCATACGATTCATGCGGCTGCGTGTGCGGGAAGAGGCATTCGTCATGATGGCACCTCGTGATTTCGTTCTTTCCCAATGGGGATAGTTAGGCAATAATAAGGATAGCACGAAAGGCAAGCGCCGTCAAGGTTTGCACAGGGGGCGCGCGATGTGGTATACTGGGCAAAACAGCTTTGCGGAGGGAAACGAATGAGAACCATTTACCATAACGCCAGCGTATATACCGGACGGCTGCCCCTGCAGCAGGCATTGATCGTGGAGGACGGCCGCTTTGTCTTTGCCGGCAGCAACGAGGACGCGCTTTTGCAACGGGCGGATGAAACGGTTGATTTGAACGGCGCCTTTGTCTGCCCCGGCTTGATCGACAGCCATATGCATATGCTCAATTACGGCAGCGCGCTGATAGACGCACCGCTGCACCGGCACACCCGCTCTCTGGCCGATCTGATCGACTGCCTGAAGCACACCCCGCCCGGACGCGGCGGATGGATTCTTGGCCGGGGCTGGAATCAGGATTATTTTGAGGATGCTGGCCGCATGCCCAACCGCTGGGATCTGGATCAGGTATCCACCGTGCATCCCATATGCGTTACCCGCGCCTGCGGCCATGCGCTGGCGGTAAATAGCCTTGCCTTGAAGCAGCTTGGCATTACGGCGGACACGCCGCAGGTGGATGGCGGCCAGATGGTGCTGGAAAACGGTCAACCCAACGGCGTGTTTCTGGACAACGCCATGTCCCTGGTTACCTCCGGCATTCCCGCGCCTTCCAGGCAGGATGTGAAGCAGATGCTTGTATCCGCCGCACGGGCTTTGAACCGCTACGGCATCACCAGCTGCCACAGCGATGATTACAGCGTCTTTCAGGCGCTTCCCTGGCAGGTGGTGAACCAGGCCTACCGCGAACTGGAAGCAAGCGGCGAGTTGACCGTACGCGTTTACGAGCAATCCAATTTTTCCACGCCGGATGCACTGCGCGGCTTTGTGGAGGCCGGCAACCTTACCGGTACCGGGTCGGATCTGTTCCGCATCGGGCCGCTGAAAATGCTGGGCGACGGCGCGTTGGGTGCGCACACGGCCTTTCTTTCCCGGCCATACGCGGATGATCCCTCCACCCGCGGGCTCAGCGTTTTTACCCCGGAAACCTTTGATTGCATGATCGGCTACGCCCATGAGCATGGCATGCAGGTAGCCGTGCACTGCATTGGGGATGCCTGTCTGGATCTGGTGTTAAACAGCATTGAAAAGGCGCTGGCCGCTCACCCGCGCGCCGGTCACCGTCACGGCATTGTACACGCCCAGATCACCCGGCCGGATCAGCTGGAACGCATTGTTCAAAACCGTCTGCACGTTTATGCGCAGAGCATTTTTCTTGATTACGATATCCACATTGTGCAGCAGCGCGTGGGCAGGGAGCTTGCCGGCACCAGCTACAGCTGGAAAACCCTTCTCAACCGCGGAACCACCGTAAGCAACGGCAGCGACTGCCCCGTGGAAATGCCACGCGCGCTGGCGGGGATGCAATGCGCTGTTACCCGCTGCGATCTGGCGGGTAACGGGCCCTATCTTGCGCAAGAGGCCTTTACCGTGCAGGAGGCGCTGGACAGCTTTACCCGTGCCGGGGCCTATGCAAGCTTTGAGGAAAACAAAAAGGGCCAGATACAGCCCGGAATGCTTGCGGATTTTGTGGTGCTGGGTCAAAATCCTTTTTGCGTGGATCCCTTTGCCATCAAGGATATCCCTGTACTGAGCACCTATCTGGGCGGAAGGAAGGTTTTTGAGGCCTGAGCATCCGATTACATCCAATTGCCGCGCAGGTTTTTTATCGGCAGGGCAAGGCCACAAGACAGCAAACCCTCCGTATGGTTCGAACCATACGGAGGGTTTCAGACTGTCGAAAAACTTTTCGGGAGTTGTCAGAGGGGCCGCAGCCCCT
>JAEDGL010000197.1 GCA_016297535.1 Clostridia bacterium
CCGGCGAGCTGTAGGCGAGTAGGCAAATGGTGCATTCCCGGCGGAAAAGATCGCCTCAGGCGAGCTTTTTCGACGATCTTAAGCCTGCCGCAGGTAAGTGAAGCTGCGGCAGGCTTCTTCTGTTTTGGGCGAAGCGTTTGCCTGCGGGCCCTGCTTATGCTATACTAAGCCCATCAGCAAATGGTTCGGGGGGCTACTGTATGTACAAATGCATGCGCCGGCTGCTCCTTTTGGCTGCGGCCCTGCTGTGCCTGTGCGGCGCGGCAGGGGGAGAAACGGCCAGGGATATCACCAGCGGCTGCCTGTTTAATGGCGCCTATGGCAACAGCATCAGGGACGAATTTTATACCTCCGTGTGGGAAAGCAGCCGCCGCAACGGCGTGCATGCGCTGGTGGTGGAGGCGACCCAGGGGCAGACGATCGGCGGGCTGCTGATCCGCTGGCGCACGCGGCCGCTGGCGCTGCGCATGGAGGCGCAAAACGCTGCGGGAGAGTGGGAAACCATTGGCGGCTGCGAGGCGGATTTTCTGGCACAGTACATCCCGGTAAATGATCTGCCCGCCGTGCGCCTGATGGAGCGCGAGACCGGCGGAGATATCCGGCTGGAAATCAGCCAGATCACGGTGCTCAGCCCCGGGGAGCTGCCCCCGGAGATTCAGGTATGGCAAAAGGCGCCCGACAAGGTGGATCTGATGCTGCTTGCGGCGCATCCCGATGACGAGGTGCTGTGGTTTGGCGGACTGCTGCCAACCTATGCGGGCGAGCTGGGCCGGGAGGTGCTGGTGGTAAACGCCTCCTACGCCAGCTTTGACCGCCGGCTGGAGCTGCTGGATTGCCTGTGGACCTGCGGCGTGCGCAGCTATCCCGTGTTTTTGGGCTATCCGGATATCTGTGCCAACGAGCGCAGCCAGGTGCTGCAGCGCTGGAATTGGGAACGCGTGGTGGGCGACGTGGTCGCTCTGTACCGCCGCTACAGGCCGGATGTGGTGATGCTGCACGCAGCCAACGGCGAATCGGGGCACTGGGCGCACATCATCCTCTCCGAGGCCGGGCGCGAGGCGGCGCTGGCCGCCGGGGATGCGCAGCGCTTTGCGCAGAGCGCGCAGTGCTACGGCGTATGGAATGTGCCCAAGGTGTACATGCACCTGTATCAAGGCAATCCGGTCCGGCTGGACTGGCACGTTCCTCTTGAGCGTTTTGACGGGCGCACCGGCTTTGAGGTGGCGGATGAGGGCTTTCGCTGCCACCGCTCCCAGCTGGGCGGCGGATGGGCCATGCAGCTGGGCGGAGAGAACGACAACGCCGTTTTCGGCCTGTGGCGCAGCACCGTTGGGGCGGACAGCGAAGCGGCGGATCTGTTTGAGCATATTGCTCCCCGTCAGCCGTAAGCGCGCTTATTCCTTTCCGTTGAGAAACGCATGCAGCTTTGCGCGGTTGCGCTCCAGATTGGGCGTAAGCACCATCATGCCGTTGATGGTTTCATCCGCGTAGGCCCCGTCAAAGGGAACGCGCGCCGTTTGCAGCTCCAGCTGCTGCGCGTTGGTTACCAGCGGCAGCAGCTGCGTAATATCGCCAAGGCTGAGATCGGTGCGTACCTTGGGCAGATTTTGCAGCGCCAGCCAGAACAGCTGCCACCGGTCCAGCGTTTGCGCCTGTCTGAGCATTGCGGCAATCACCGCCTGCTGGCGGGAGGTGCGCTGAAAATCGCTGTCGATTTTGCGAATGCGGCTGTAGCACAGCGCCTGTTTGCCATTCAGCCGCTGCAGCCCTGCCTGGTCAACCTGGCCGCCGCTAAGGCCGTAGGAATCGTTATAATCGTTCAGAATGTTGTTGAGCTGCGCAAGCTCCCTGGGGGAAACGTCTATCTCCACCCCGCCCAGCTGATCCACCAGCTCGGCCAGCATGGAAAAATGCACGGTAACGGTGCGGTCGATCTCCACCCCAAAATTGCGCTGAAGCGTTTCCTTCAGCAGCTGCTCGCCTCCGTAATAATACGCCGCGTTCAGCCGCGTTTTTCCCACGCCCGGAATGGCCACGTACAGATCGCGCAGAAACGAAACCATCCGCGCCTCTCCGCCTTCCGGATCGGCCCGCACCAGAATCATGGCGTCGCTCCGTCCGTTGGTTTCCTCGCGGATGGTATCCACCCCGATGAGCAGAATGTTCAGGGCCTGCGTTTGCGCGCAGGCTGTGCCAAGCAATAGCGCAAGCGCAAGCATTGCCGCAAACAAACGCCGAAAATGTCGAATCAACATGCAAAAACCCTCCTTTGCGCGGTTACAGTGAATCAACGCAAAGGAGGGCGTTTTTCTTGCATCAGGTATAGTCGGTGTCAAACATCACCACAAGGCAGTAGCCTTCGTTCAGCGATTTGGCATAGGCGGTGAGGGCGTTGAGCACCATGTCCTTTTGCGTGTAGCCCGCGGGCAGCACGCAGTCAAAGATCAGGTTGGTGTGGCCCTCGCCCGGCACCATGCGAAAATCATGCATGCTCAGCGCCGGATCCAGCCCTTTGAGGAAATGGCTGATCTGGTCGCGCACATGGTTGACCTCCTCGTTGCCGGTAACGATGGGATCCATGTGGATGCAGATGGGCATTTTCATGATGTGGCCCACCTCGCGCTCGGCGTCGTCAATCATCTCGTGAATATCCAGAATGTTGCCGCTGGCGTCCACCTCGGCATGCACGCTGGCAAAGCAGCGCCCCGGGCCGTAATCATGCAGCACCAGATCGTGCAGGCCCAGAATGCCCTCGCGGGACAGCAGCAGCGAGCGCAGCTGCTCGATCTTTTCGGGATCGGGACGGCCGCCCAGCAGGCTGTTGACGGTATCGCTGCACACATCCCAGCCGGCCTTGAGCACAATCAGCGCCACCACCAGGCCGATCCAGCCGTCGATCTTCCAGCCCAGCAGGGCGTTTACCGCCACGCTCAGCAAAACCGCAGAGGTTGCCAGCACATCGCCCCGGCTGTCCTGCGCCGCGGCAAGCAGGGTGCCGTTTTTGGTTTCATTACCGATTTTGCGGTAAAACAGGAACAGCCACAGCTTGCCCAGCACCGATAGCACCAGCACCGCGATAACCACCCACGAAACGCTTAGCGCCTCGGGATGCAGGATGGAAACCACCGCGTCGCGCAAAAGGCTTACACCCATGATCACAATCAGCACACCCACGCCCAGCGAGCCCAGGTATTCCATGCGTCCGTGCCCGAAGGGATGATCCAGATCCACCGGCTTGCGCGCAAGGCGCACGCTGATCAGCGTTACCACGCTGCCCGCCGCGTCGGACAGGTTGTTGGCCGCATCCGCCGTAATGGCCAGCGATCCGCTCAGAATTCCCATCAAAAATTTGCCGCCTGCCAGCAGCAGATTGACCAGGATGCCCACAACCGAAGCCAGTGTGCCATAGGACGCGCGTACCTCGGGATCTGCCGTTTGGGCGGCGTTCGGAACAAATTTGTGAATCAGCCATGCGGTCATGTTGAAAACCGCCTCCTTTGCATGAAACCAATGTATGAAGGTATGGAACTCCATTATACCAAAAAATGTTCAAATTGGGAAGACAAAAACATAAAAAGCACTCCCGATGTCCAAAACC
>JAEDGL010000198.1 GCA_016297535.1 Clostridia bacterium
GCGCTGTCCAACGGCCTGCAGGCCTATCCCGGCAACCTGTTCTTCTCCGTGCACGATCACCAGTTTATCGATGAGGTGGCCAACCGCATCATCGAATTCCCGCTGGACAGGGGCGGCTGTCTGGATTACGAGGGCAGCTATGATGATTTTGTGCAATGGAAGAAGGATCGCGTGTGACGGAGTTAAAGCCCGGCATCTACCGGCATTTCAAGGGCAACCGCTATCAGCTGCTCTATGTGGCCACCCACTCCGAAACGCTGGAGCCCATGGTGGTCTATCGCGCGCTGTACGGCGAAAGGGGCATCTGGGTACGCCCTGCCGCCATGTGGAGCGAGCCTGTGCAGCGGGATGGATACAGCGGCCCACGCTTTGTGTGGGTGGGAGAGAGCGAATAACGTTTGAGGGGACCGGAGCAATCCCGTCCCTCCTTTTTTGAACCGGCGGCCAGGAAGCCTGTCCGGCCGCCGACGGGCTGATTGCCCAGAAAGGAAGCTGCAATGCGTAACGATGCACAATCCATCATCCAGGCTGCCCTGCGCGACGCCATGCCCGGCGCGGCGGTTCGTCAGGCGCTGGAAAAAATCCAATGGAATGCCCAGGGAAAGCTGATTGTGGTTGCTGTGGGCAAGGCAGCCTGGGAAATGGCGCGCGCCGCCGTGGAGGCGCTGGGGCCCCGTATCCACTCGGGTATTGTGATTACCAAATACGGCCATTGCAAGGGCGAGCTGGAGCCGCTTGTGCTTTGCGAGGCCGGTCACCCCGTGCCGGATGAAAACGGCTACCGGGCCACCGCCCGCGCGCTGCAAATGGTCAGCAACCTTTCGCCGCAGGACAGCGTGCTGTTTCTTTTGTCCGGCGGCGGCTCGGCCCTGATGGAGCAACCCCTTGTTTCCGGCGATGAAATGGCGCAGATTACCCGCCAGCTGCTGGCCTGCGGGGCGGATATTGTGCAGATGAACACCATCCGCAAGCGCCTGTCCGGCGTAAAGGGCGGGCGCTTCGCCCTGGCCTGCGCTCCGGCGCAGGTGTATACCGTGGTCCTCAGCGATATCATCGGCGACCCGCTGGATATGATTGCCTCCGGCCCGGCTTATCCCGACGCTTCCACCTGCGAGCAGGCGCAGGCCATCGTCCGGGCCTACGGGCTGAAGCTGTCCGAACAGGCAATGGCGCTGATGCAAGCCGAAACGCCCAAGGCATTGGACAATGTTACCACCTTTGTAACCGGCAGCGTCCGCCAGCTGTGCCGGAGCGCGGCCCGTGCCTGCCGCGAGCTTGGCTACGAGCCGGTTTTTCTGACCGCGAGCCTGTGCTGCGAAGCCCGCGAGGCAGGCGCGTTTCTCGCTTCCATTGCACGTGATCATCAGGACACGCAAAAATCCCTTGCCTTTGTGTGCGGCGGTGAAACCGTCGTGCACCTGACAGGCAAGGGACTGGGCGGACGAAATCAGGAAATTGCCCTGAGCGCGGCGCAGGGGCTTGCGGCCTGCACGGACACCTGCCTTTTCTCCATCGGCTCGGACGGTACCGACGGCCCCACCGACGCCGCGGGCGGCATTGTGGATGAGCACACGCTGGACAGGCTGAACACGGCCGGTCTGGATGTGCGCAACGTGCTGGCCAACAACGATGCCTACCACGCGCTGCAGGCGGCCGGCTCGCTTCTTCAAACCGGCCCGACCGGCACCAATGTCAACGATCTTACCGTGCTGCTGATCAGGCGGCCCTGAAAGTTTTATTCCTTTTCCGCTTCCTCTGCCGCCCTTTCCGCAGCCTCCAGCGCTTCGTAAAGGGCGTCGGTTTTTTCCTGCTCTGCGCGGTATTCCTCGCCAACGCGCAGGGCTTTTTCGTTATCCTCGTACGTGGAGGGATCGGCCAGAAGGGCTTCCAGCTCGGCCATGCGCTGCTCGTTGGCCTCGATGGCCTCCTCGGCCTTTTTCACCGCCGCCTTCAGCTCGCGGATCAGGGCGGATTGCCTGCGGTCACGCTTGCGCTCGCGCAGAAGTGCGGTTTTGGTTACCTCTGCGCCCGCTACCATCGCAGGCGGCAGGGGACGATCCCGCTTTTCCACATAGTCGTCAAAATTGCCAAGGTACTCGGTGATGCCGTCGGCGTTCATCACCATGACGCGGTCGGCAAAGCGGTTGATAAAATATCGGTCGTGGCTGATGGCAAGGATGGTGCCGGGAAAATCCTGCAAGGCATCCTCCAGCACCTCGCGGCTGTCCATATCCAGATGGTTGGTAGGTTCGTCCAGCAGCAGCAGATTATCGCGCCTCAGCATAAGCTTGGTTAGCGCAACGCGCCCGCGCTCGCCGCCGGAAAGACTGGCGATGGTATCAAACACATCGTCCCCGCTGAACAGAAACATGCCCAGCGCGCCGCGCACCCGGCTCTGCTCCATGGCGGGAAAGCTGTTCCACACCTCGTCCAGCACGGTATTGGCGGGGTTAAGCTCCTGCTGGTGCTGGTCATAATAGCCAAGGTCGATGTTGGTGCCAAACTTTACGCTGCCCTTGTCGGGGGTCAGGTGATTGGTCAAAATTTTGAACAGGGTGGATTTGCCCACGCCGTTGGGGCCAATTAGCGCCACGCGGTCCCCGGTGCGCAGCTTGAAGGAGACGTTTTCAAAAACCGGCTGTCCGTCAAAGGTTTTTTTGAGATCCTTCACCTCAAGCGCGTCCTCGCCGCTGCGGCGGCGCGCGTCAAAGGAAAAGTGCACCTGATGCTCTTCCACGGGCTTTTCCAGAAGCTCAATCTTGTCCAGACGCTTCTGGCGGCTTTCCGCCGCTTTGATGCTTTTTTCGCGGTTAAAGCTGCGGTAGCGCTCGATAATGGCCTTTTCGCGCTCAATTTCCTTTTGCTGCAGGTTGTAGGCCTTCATGCGGGTTTCAAAATCGGCGGTACGCTTGCGCATGTACTCGGTATAGTTGCCGGTAAATTTGATCATTTTGCCGCCGAGAATTTCACCCATGGTGTTGCATACATGATCCAGAAAATAGCGGTCATGGCTGATGAGCAACAGCGAGCCCTTGTACTCCGTCAGGTATTCCTGCAGCCATTCGATGGCCTCCAGATCCAGATGGTTGGTGGGCTCGTCCATGAGGATGATATCCGGCTTTTGCAGCAGCAGCTTGGCAAGCGACAGCCGCGTGCGCTCGCCGCCGGACAGGGTGCCTACCACGCGGTCGTGCATTTCCGGCTTCAGGCCCAGGCCGTTGAGCACACCCAGCATTTCACCCTGATAGGCATAGCCTTCCGCTTCGTTAAAGCGTTCCAGCAGGCGCTGGTAATCGTTGGTCAGCCTGAGCGCCTGCTCGGGATCGCTGTTCTGCTCCATCTGGCGCTCCAGCTCGCGCAGGCGGTTTTCCATGGCGATTACCGGCTCAAACACGCGCAGCAGCGCGCCCCAGACGGTATCTGTCAGGGCGATATCATCCACCTGCGCCAGATAGCCAATGCGCAGGTCGCGGTTTTTGTGGATCATGCCGCCGTCGGGCTCCATCTCGCCCGTAATAATGCGCATGAGCGTGGTTTTGCCGCAGCCGTTCACGCCCACAAGGCCCATTTTTT
>JAEDGL010000199.1 GCA_016297535.1 Clostridia bacterium
ACAAGAGTCGGAGGGCTGCGGCCCTCCGACGCCTCCCAGAGGGTTTATCGACAGCATGAGGCCCGTCCCTGCCGCAAGCGGGGACGGGCCTGATTTTTTTCTGGTTTCTTATTATAAGGTAAAGGCTTCCCACGGGATGTTCACCGGCTGGCGGCGGGTGAGAATCTCATCCACATGCATCAGCAGCGGGAAATCGCTCAGGCTGCATTCGCCCCTTTCGGCGCGGATGCGCACCGCCCGCGCCACGCGCACCGCCACCACCAGCGATTCCAGCGTAACGCCCTCAAGCCGGGCTCTGGCCTCGTCGATGGTCAGCCCGCGGCCAAGCAGGATGCCCACCAGCCGCGTGCGGCCGCCGTACACGGTAACGTACAAATCGCCCACGCCCACAAAGAAGGGGTTGAGATCCGTCTGCCGCTGCGCGCCCAGCAGGCGGTACATCTCCCGGGCCGCCTGGCCAAACACCGCGGCCTGCGAGTTGTAGTGCAGCTCGCTGTCGGGGCCGAAGCGCTGCTGGTTTACGCCAATGGTAAGCGCAATGCCCAGCGCGTAGCCGTTTTTAAGGGCGACCGCGGTTTCCACGCCCGCTACATCCTCCGAAAGGCTGATGTGGTAGTAATCCGTCTGCAGCAGGGCCTTCATGCGTTCCAGCGCCCTGCGGCTGTGCGAGCAGAAGCACACCTCGGTCTGGTCGTGCGCCACCAGCTCGTAGCTGGTGCAGGGGCCGCCCACGGCGGCAAGGATCAGGCGCTTGCCCAGCCTGTCCAGCTGCTGCTGCCACAGCTCGGGATAGCACAGCAGCCGTCCGTCGGGCAGGTCCAGCAGGCCCTTGGTAACGGTAAGCACCATGGTGCCCTCCGCGATGCGGGGCAGCACGTACTCGCCAAACCAGTCCACGCCAAAGCTGCTTACGCCGCCAATGACCAGCTCGCAGCCCTCCAGCGCCTGCTCCAGCTGCTCCAGCTGATAAAAGCGCACGCCGGCGGGAAAATCCGCCGTAAATTTGGGGTGACGGTTGGTCTGACGGCACGCGTCGATGATATCGCGATCCAGATGGGTGCCCACCAGGCGCACCTCGTGGCCGTTTTCGCGGGCGGGGAAGGCCAGCGCGGAGCCCATCATGCCCGCGCCAACGATGGTGATAACTGCCATTGAAAAAAACTCCTTTTCCTGCTTGAGATGGATTGAGCGTTGCATGCCAAAGAGGTATAATGGTTCAGGCCTATCATAAACCGTTTTCCAAAACGGGTCAAGCAGGAAAGGAATCCTACAAATGAAAAAACGCTTTTCTCCCCTGCAGCGCCATTTGCTTGCGGCCTGCATGCTGCTCTATGCCACGGCCTACCTCAACCGCCTCAACCTGTCCGCTGCGCTGGGCAGCGTGATGGCTGCGTTTGGGCTCAACGCCACCCGCGCGGGCGTGCTGCCCAGCGCCTTTGCCATCACCTACGCGGTGGGACAGGTTTTGAACGGCGCGCTGGTGGACCGGCTGAATCCCGTGCGGCATATGTGCCTGGGGCTGATCGGATCCGCCCTGTGCAACCTGCTGATGGCGTGCAGCGGCGGCTATGCGTGGCTTTTGGCGCTGTGCCTGCTCAACGGCGCGTTTCAGTCCATGCTGTGGACGCCGGTGGTGCGCCTGATGGCCATGCACTTTGGGCAGGAGGAACGGCCCAGGGCCAATATCCTTCTTTCCATCACGATGATCGTGGGCCATCTGGGCGCCTGGGCGGTGAGCGGCTATCTTAGCAGCATCCTCAGCTGGCGCGCGTCCTTTGCGGCTCCGGCGCTGTTTGCGCTGCCCGTGGTGCTTGTTGCGCTGCTGCTGCTGCGCATCGTGCCGGTGGAGGAAGCCTCCGGCCCGGTCAAAAAGCAGGGTGGAGGGTTGTCCATCCGCCGCGTGGCGCAGGTATACTGGACAAGCGGCTTTGCCATTATGCTGGTTTCAGCGGTGCTGTTTGGCTTTGTGCGCGACGGCATCCGCACGTGGGCGCCGCAGATTTTGGGCGAAATCAGCCCGAACGCTGTAGACGCCGCCACGCTGTCGCTGATCATTCCGCTGATCAACGCGCTGGGCATGGCGGGCAGCTATGGCCTGCAGCGCATGCGCGGCCTGCGCAGCCGCCGCATCGTTTCGCTGCTGATGGCGGCGGGAACGGTGTTCTGCGCGCTGCTGGGCGGTGCGGGGAGCGTGGCGCTGTGCGCGCTGCTGATGGGCGTTGCCTGCGCCTGCATGAGCGGTGTGGAGCCGCTGGTAACCACGCTGATTCCCATGGAGTACGACCGCGAGGGCCTGATCGGCCTGAGCGCAGGGCTCATGGACAGCCTGATCTACGTAGGCAGCGCGCTGGCGGGCGTAACGGCGGGGCTGATCCGCGAAAGCCTGGGGCTGAACGCCCTGTTTATGGGCTGGGCGGCGGCGGCGCTTTTGTGCGCGCTGCTTTCGGCAGGGGCGGATGGCATGCTCAGGCGCTACCGCGCGCTATCCCCAGCGGACGGCTGAACCATCCATGCTTTGCACCAGCGCCTGATAGCGCTGCCCGTCCAGCCCTGTCAGGGTACGGTAGCCCCGCTCTCCCGGCGCGGGCGCGTCCCCCCTGTGCGCATAGATCACGCCGCATACCCGCCCGTCCAGCTGCCGCATGCCAATCCACAGCCCGTTGGGGCCGCCCGCATGCGCGGCGTACACAAAGCGCCAGCCGGGCATGTCAAACAGCGCGGTTGGCAGCGCATTTTCAAAATAGGGGCGCAGGCTTTCAAAGCCCCTTGGCCAGCGAAGCGGCTTGAGATGGTCCACCGGCGGCGCGGTGCGCGAAGGCGGCGGCAGAATGGGCTCCGGCTCCTGCACCGGCGGGCTGAAGGCCTGCGCATAGGGCGCGGGATCGATGGCGGGCAGAAAAACCTCCCGTGGCAGGGCGGAGGGCTGCGGCCTTGGCGCGTCCTGCGGATGATCCGGCGCGGGTGCCTGCGGGCGTTTTGGCGTGCGGCGCGAGGCCTCCAGCCGCTCGCAAAGCGCCAGCGCGGCGTTTTTGGCATCCATCAGTCCGGCGGGGCTGGAATCCGTGCACAGGCCGATGAGCAGCGGGCCGGGATGTTCGTCCCCGCTGATCAGGAGGATGGCCTGCGCCTGCCGGAACGAAAACGCTTCCTCCCCCTGCACCGATGCTTCGCCCTGGGCGTTTGCGGCCGCCTGCGCCATCTCCCGCGCGTTTTGCCCGCTCAGATACCAGTACAGGCGCACGCTCTGCCCCGGCTCCAGCCCGCGGGCGTGCAGCTGCCAGAGGGTGCGGTCGCCGTCGGTCTGCAGGCGGGCATAGCCGCTTAACGCGGGCTGCATGGGCTTGAGCAGAATGGTACGGCGGCTGAGCATGGCAAATCTCCCCCTTTTGGCAAATCCTATGTTCCCGCAGGCACAAAAATACACGCGCAGGCACGTTGGCCTGCGCATGACAGAGCGGCGAAAAAGCTCGCTGCGCGATCTTTTCCGCCGGGAACCGGGGGAAATGTTTTCGGCAAAGCCGAAAACGCCCCGCCCGCCCGGCAAAGCCGGGCGA
>JAEDGL010000200.1 GCA_016297535.1 Clostridia bacterium
TGGTCCACGATAATTACCCGCCATGGCCATGGCGGCAACTTACCGCTTCATCCCTCAACAGACAGCTTAAGTAGTATACAATAAACACCCCTGTTTTGCAATAGCCATATCAAAATTTTTTAAACTTTTTTTGCTGTAAGCCTTGTATGGCATATGTTTGCATCCACCGAACATGAACACATAGCCGGGTGTGTCCATCAAGCATTTTCCAGCAGGATGTTTCCGGTGGCGGTTTTTCTCATAAATCATCCATCCCGGTCTTTTTCTCTCCCCTTTGGGGCAAATGTGTGCTATACTGTCTTCATCATCTGTACGGATCAGGAGGCGGAACCCCATGCGTTTTACCAGGCTCAGGCTTCAGCAGTTCCGCAACTATCCGTCGCTGGATCTTCCGCTGCACCCCGGCACCACGGTGCTGCACGGCGCCAACGGCAGCGGCAAAACCAACCTGCTGGAGGCCCTGCACCTGCTCTCGCTGGGGCGCAGCCACCGCACCACGCAGGATATGGAGATGGTTGCGGCCGGCAGCGAATCCGCCGTCATCCAGGGCTCCACCCGCCGCCTGGATGGCGAGCACGAAATTGAAATCCGCCTGCAGCCGCGGCAGAAGCCGCAAAAAAAGCTTCTATTATATCGCAAGCCCGCCCAGCGCATCGGCGATCTGCTGGGGCACGCCACGGTGGTTATGTTTTCACCCGAGGATCTGCGCATTGTGCGCGACGGCCCGGCTGCCCGCAGGCGCTTTGTCGATATGCAGCTTTCCCAAATCCGCCCCGCCTACCTGCGCGCGCTCAAAACCTACCTGAACGTGCTGGAAAGCCGCAACGCCCTGCTGCGGCAGAACCGGCTGCAGGGCGTGCAGGATTTTGCCACCCAGCTGGATACCTGGGACGAGCAGCTCTCCGCCGCAGCAGCGCCGCTGGTGCGGGCGCGGCGCTGGTTTCTGACGGAGCTTAACCGTGAGGCCGCGGCGCAGTATGCCGCCATTTCCGAAAACCCCGGCGAGCCCTTTTCGCTGCGCTATACCGGCGCATTGGCCGAGGTCCCGGACATTGTGCAGGCCATGATGGCCGGGCTTGCCCGCCACCGCCGCGAGGACATGCAGCGCATGTACACCACCTTTGGCCCCCACCGCGACGATGTGGCCATGTTGCTTTGCGGGCGCGACCTGCGCGCCTTTGGCAGCCAGGGCCAGCTGCGCACGGCGGTGCTGAGCATGAAGCTGGGCGAAATCCGCCTGATTGAAGCCGAGATGGGCGAGCCCCCGGCCCTGCTGCTGGACGATGTGTTCAGCGAGCTGGATCTGCGGCGGCGAAACGCGCTTTTGCAATCCGCCCGGGGCATTCAAACGATGCTCAGCTGCACCGACCGGGCCGACGCCGCCGGCGCCAGAGCAGATGTGTTCATTCAGATAAGCCAGAACGAAAGCGGCCATGCCGCTGTGCACCCGGAAGCATAATCACCACGAAAGAAGGAAGACATTTTCCATGATTGCCATCCCGCTGATTCAGAAAATTGCAGAGCTGTTCCTGATTCTGTTCACGGCCGCCGGGCTTGTCAAGGCAGGCATCCTCAAATCCGAGGACAGCCGGGTGTTGTCAAGGCTGTCCCTGTATTTCGTTACCCCCTGCGTTATCTTTAACTCGTTTCAAACAAAGCTTACGCCGGAAATTCAGCAGGGGCTGCTGGCCGCCATTCTGGTCGCCTGCGGCTGTGAAGCGCTGTACTTTCTTGCCTCATGGCTGATGAAACGCTTCTGGCATGCCACCGAGGTGGAGCGCGCCAGCGTGGTGTTTACCAACGCGGGCAACCTGATCCTGCCCATTGTGGCCTACATCATGGGGCAGGAGTGGGTGATCTACGTAAGCGGCTATATCCTGGTGTTCAACATTCTGTTCTGGTCCTTCGGCCTGCGCATGTTCGACAGCAGCAAGGGCATGGATCTGAAAAAGATCCTGCTGAATCCCAATATGATCGCCGCCATCTGCGGTATGATCTGCCTCTTTGCGGGCATGCAGCTTTCCGGCCCCCTGAAAATCGCCTTTGAAGATGTGGCAACGATGATCGGGCCCCTGAGCATGATGATTACCGGCATGATCGTTGGCAGCATGAATTTTCGGGGTCTGTTTGAAAACAGGCGCATCTGGATGGTCATCCTCCTGCGCATGGTCGTCACCTCCGGCGCAGCCGTGCTGCTGGTGAGCCTGAGCGGCATTCCTTCGCTCATCCCGTCCGGCCGGTCCATTGTGATGATCGCGCTGCTCTCCGCCACTGCGCCCTCCGCCTCCAACATCAACCAGATGGCCATCATCTACAACAAGGATGCCAAATACGCCTCCGCCATCAACGTTCTTACCACCCTTTCCTGCATTCTCACCATGCCCTTCTGGATGATGATTTACGAAATGCTCGTTGGCTGATCCTTCATCGAGAACAAAACAAATGCAGTATTCTGCCCTTTTCTGCTTTCTGTTTGAAAGGCTTTTGTGCTATAATCATTCGCATGGTGCGGCAGGCCGCGCCCGTATCGATGAAAGCACTTTGCAGGAAAGGGGTTTTTCTTACCATGAACGCATACACCGCCCGTGTTTTGGAAGGGCTCAAGGCCCGCAACGCTCACGAGAGCGAGTTCATTCAGGCTGCCACCGAAATTCTGGATTCCATCTCCCCCGTGTTTGACAAGCATCCCGAATACGAGGCCGCCGGCCTTCTGGAGCGCTTTGTCGAGCCCGAGCGCGTCATCCTCTTCCGCGTGCCGTGGGTGGATGATCAGGGCAAAACCCAGATCAACCGCGCCTACCGCGTGCAGTACAACAGCGCCATCGGCCCCTACAAGGGCGGCCTGCGCCTGCATCCCAGCGTAAACCTGAGCATTCTCAAGTTCCTGGGCATGGAGCAAATTCTCAAAAACAGCCTGACCGGCCTGCCCATCGGCGGCGGCAAGGGCGGCAGCGACTTTGATCCCAAGGGCAAGAGCGACAACGAGGTAATGCGCTTCTGCCAGAGCTTTATGACCGAGCTGTTCAAGTATGTGGGCGCAGATGAGGACGTGCCCGCGGGCGACATCGGCACCGGCGCGCGAGAGATTGGCTACATGTACGGCCAGTACAAGCGCATCACCGGCCTGTACGAGGGCGTGCTTACCGGCAAGGGCCTTACCTACGGCGGCTCCCTGGGCCGCAAGCAGGCCACCGGCTACGGCCTGTGCTACTTTGTCAGGAACATGCTGGAGGCCAACGGCAAATCCGTCGAGGGCCAGACGGTGCTGGTCAGCGGCAGCGGCAACGTGGCCATCTACGCCGCCGAAAAGATTACCGAAATGGGCGCGAAGGTCGTGGCCATGAGCGATTCCAACGGCTATGTATACGATGCCAACGGCATCAACCTGGATGTGGTCAAGCAGATCAAGGAAGTGGAGCGCGGCCGCATCAGGGAATACGCCGCCCGCGTACCCGGCAGCGTGTACACCGAGGGCTGCAAGGGCATCTGGACCATCCCCTGCGATATCGCCCTGCCCTGCGCCACCC
>JAEDGL010000201.1 GCA_016297535.1 Clostridia bacterium
ACCCTGCTCCCGCCACCACCTTCGCCCACCTCGACGCTACCACGGTTCTCAGCCGTAACATCGCGTCCCTGGGCATTTACCCCGCCGTGGATCCGCTGGATTCCACCAGCCGCATTCTCTCCCCCGAAATTGTGGGCGAAGAGCATTACGAGGTTGCCCGTCAGGTGCAGGGCATTCTGCAGCGCTACAAGGAGCTGCAGGATATCATCGCCATCATGGGTATGGACGAACTGAGCGACGAGGATAAGCTGATCGTTGCCCGCGCCCGCAAGGTGCAGCGCTTCCTCAGCCAGCCCTTCAGCGTGGCCGAGCAGTTTACCGGCATGGAGGGCAAGTATGTGCCTCTGAAGGAGACCATCCGCGGCTTCAAGGAGATCATCGAGGGCAAGCATGATGATCTGCCCGAAAGCGCCTTCCTGTTCGTTGGCACCATCGACGAAGCCGTAGCCAAGGCCAAAAAGGGTGAGTAAGCATGGCAACGTTTCATTTGCAGATCGTAACGCCGGACCGCAAGCTCTTTGACGGCGAGGCCGAAAAGATCATTGTTCGCACAGTGGGCGGCGATGTCTGCATTCTGGCGCACCATATCGATTATGCCGCGCCCCTTGGCATTGGCGAAGCGCGCGTAACGGACGCAGAGGGCAACACCCGTGCTGCGGCCTGCTCCGGCGGCATGCTGGGCGTTTCTGGCGGCGAAGTGCGCGTAATGGCCACCACCTTTGAGTGGGAGGACGAGATCGACCTGCACCGTGCCGAGCGTGCACAGGAGGCCGCCAGAGCGCGTTTGGAAACGATGAACCGTACGGATACAGAGTACGCCATCGTGGAAGCCAAGCTGAAGCGTGCGCTGGTACGTATCGATGTAAAGGGTTAAGGAACGAGTAGACTTTGCCCCGCAAAAACCATTGTCAGTCAGCAGGATGCATTTTCCTGCTGACTGTTTCTTATCACTTTTCAGAAAGAGGTGATTACGATGCGTTATCTCATCAAGCCAATGGAAACGGAGGCAGAAACGGACGGCAAGGGCTATGTACATTGGAAGTCCTGGCAGGAAACCTACACCGGGCTGATCGATCAAGAATACCTGACCAACCATCAAACCCTGGAAAAATCCCTGCTTACTGCGCGCCGCTCGCCAGACAACATTGTGGTTGCCAAGGATGGCGATCAGGTGATCGGCTTCATCGCCTACGGCGCGTACCGGGATGATACGCTGCCTGGGCACGGAGAGGTCTATGCCCTCTATGTTCTGCAGGCCTATCAGAGGCAGGGCGTGGGTTTTGCGCTGATGAACGCGGCGCTGGAACAGCTGAGCGCCTATGAGCGGATCGCGCTGTGGGTGCTGGACGGGAATGAGAAAGCCATTTCATTTTACAAGTGCTACGGCTTCCGGTTTGACGGCGCATCGCAGACGCTGATGCTGGGCACGCCCCGGGATGAAATCCTCCCCCGCATCCTTGACGCTCACACCGGCACAAGGCTGAAGCCTGGCTATGTAAAGGCTACACATTTGTGGCTGGTGGAGGAGGAGGCCTTCATCGGCGAGGTATCCATCCGCCACAACCTGACGGATGCTTTGCTGCGCTACGGCGGTAACATCGGCTACTGGGTTCGCTGCTCCCGCTGGGGACAGGGGCATGGAACGCGGATGCTGAGCGAAGCGCTGACGTATGCCCGGCAGGAGGTGGGCCTTTCCCGGGTGCTGATCACCTGCGATGATGACAACCCCGGCTCCGCAAGAGTCATCGAAAAAAACGGCGGCGTTTTGCAGGATAAAATCTACAACGATCTCAACGGCCATACCATTCTCACCAGACGCTACTGGATTGAGCTGTAAAACATCGCCCCGCCATTGGGACCATTAAATGGTACATCCTCCGTATGCTGCAACCATACGGAGGATGTTTTTGTCAGGCTCATCAGTAATCGCCGCTTTAGCAGCGCTCGGGATCGTCATGACGGAAATGGCCTCCCGAATGCCCGGCAGTGAATTGGCCAAATGGCATTCGTCAAACAAGATGCTTTTGAAAACATACATATTCACCAACGTACTTAAAACCAAGCTTGCTAACCGTTTCCTGACACTCTTTATCGCAGAAAAATGTCATGGTTTTTCCCCCAAGCTCCTTGGCGGAGTTTAAGGCTTTTCCCAAAAGGTTTCGAAAAAGCTCGGAATCAAATGTATCATCCTTCAGATCTATACCAAAAATCTCAAACCACCCCTCAGCAGCCGTCCTGTAATATACACAGCCAACCGGATCTCCATCATGAACCTCAGCAAAAATCATCCAGTTATCAATGTCTGCATAGATTCGATCTGAGTTCCAGTACATATTGTCTTCCACTTTGGTATGCAGATGACGAAAATACTCATAATTGGCTTTTCCAATGCGGATGATACGATCACTTGCTTCGATCAGTTCATATGCGTTCAAGAAAGCGGTGTTATGATAATCATCTTCGATGCATTCAAAGCCATGCGTTGATAAAAAGTGTACTGCTTTCTCATTTTCCTTTGGATATCCTAAAAGCAGATCGTATCCTTTGAATTGCTCTTGCATCAAGTTCAGAAATTCCTGTAACGCCTGTTCGGTGTGGGTATCGATGTTGAAGCTGACTGTAGACAAATAATGATCTTCGGGGAGCCAAAAATAATGAATCCATCCCTCAACCATTCCCTCATGTTCAAAAAGAAGAATCTTTTCCGCGTCTCGTAAAAAAGCTTTTTGAGAACGTTCCAAGAACATTTCCTTCGTTTTGATACCGTCACGATAGGTTGGATACCCTGACTTTGATTGATCTAAGGCAAGCTTATATACAAAATCTGCGTATTCTTTATGCTCCTGCTCCGTACATTCTCTTAGCATCGTCATCATCCCCATAAGAAACGCCCGAAGAAGCCCCGGCTTCTTCGGGCAAAATCAATCCTGTTGTACGGCCCCTCCCGCTTTACTTGGTGCCAAACAAACGGTCGCCGGCATCGCCCAGGCCGGGCACGATGTAGCCGTGATCGTTGAGCTTTTCATCCATGCAGGCAACGTAAATATTCACGTCCGGATGCTCCTTCTGGATGCGCGCCACACCCTCGGGCGCCGCAATCAGATTAACCAGACGAATATTTTTGCATCCGCGCTGTTTGAGGAAGGTAATGGCCGCGGCGGCGCTTCCGCCGGTTGCCAGCATGGGATCCAGCACCAGCAGCTCGCGCTGGTCGCTATCGGCGGGCAGCTTGCAATAATACTCCACAGGCTGCAGGGTTTCGGGATCGCGGTACAGGCCGATATGACCCACGCGGGCGGCGGGAATCAGCGTGGATACGGCGTCCACCATGCCCAGGCCGGCGCGCAGAATGGGCACGATGCCAATCTTTTTGCCGGTAAGCATGCGGGTTTTGGTTTTGCAGATGGGGGTTTCAATTTCCACTTCCTGGGTGGGCAGGTCACGGGTGACCTCATACACCATCAGCATGCTGATTTCTTCCAGCAGCTGGCGAAAATCCTTGGTGCCGG
>JAEDGL010000037.1 GCA_016297535.1 Clostridia bacterium
GGGTCTTGCGCAGCTTCAGACCGAAAGCCATGTTGTCGAACACGGTCATGTGGGGGTACAGAGCGTAGTTCTGGAAAACCATGGCGATGTCGCGATCCTTGGGAGCCACGTCGTTTACCAGACGGTCGCCAATGTAGAGCTCGCCGCTGGAGATCTCTTCCAGACCGGCAACCATGCGCAGGGTGGTGGACTTACCGCAGCCGGAGGGGCCGACCAGAACGATAAATTCCTTGTCTTCGATGTCCAGGCAGAAATCGCTGACAGCGGTCACATTGCCGGAGTAAACCTTATAGATGTGATTGAGGGATACGCTTGCCATAGCAGACAGCCTCCTTAATTTGTATATGCCGCGTGCCGAATGACACCGACATTTGAACTGTCTGTATTATATCTTTTCTGCGCCAAAAATGTAATTGGCCGATTCCACCAAGATTGACCCCACTCTTTGTACAGGATGTACACTGCGGTCAAAAACAAACCAGATGCATATTCCTGTTTGTGCACGGATTTGGCTACTCCTCCTTCAGCGCGTCCACGCAGGTAAGGAGGGATGCGCGAAAGGCAGGCAGCACGCCAAAAAGCAATCCCGTACCCATTGCGCAGGCAAACACCACTGCGCAGTCGCTCAGGCTTGCCCTGGCAGCCAGCTCAATGCTCCTTCCCGCCGCGTCAATCAGACCGAGTCCCAGAAAAATGCCCAAAACGCCTCCGATTACAGCATAAACCAGTGCCTCCGACAAAAACAGCGCGCAAATCTGCACAGGCGTTGTACCCATGGATTTCATCACGCCGATCTCCCTTCTGCGTTCCCGAACGCTGACAAGCAGTATATTCATCACGCCGATTCCGCCCACCAGAATACACACCATCGCCACCCATTTGAGTACGTTGACAAAGGTAAGAATCACGCTTGAAGCCGCTTCCATCTGGATCTGCAGGGTTGTTGCGTCCACGTCTACGCCCCGCAGGCCAAGCGCCTGCACCGCCAGCCTCTGCGCCCTTTCCAGCGATACATTTTCGGGTGCTCTGAGCTGGACTTCGTGGATGATCCCGTGCGTTATGGCACATGCTGCATCAATGGGAAGAACGACAGAGCTTTCGAGCGGCACGCTCGTTAGCCCCTGGCTTGCCGCGATCACACCGCAAACCTCGTAGCTTTTTTTCGACAGGGTAACAACATCACCCGCTGAAATATTCATCTGACTGGCAAGCTCCTCCCCGATCAGCACTGGAGGCTGCGTCTGCTGCCATTCCAGCGGCCAGAGCATTCGGCCTTCGGGCAGCAATGCGTCCAGCAGATATTTGCGATCGCAGCCGATGGCCACCACCGGGGCGGTTTGACCGTCTCCGGTTCTCAGATTGAATGGCAGATACACCAGCTCATCCGTTTCTGCCCCGGTGGTTTGGGTTAGCCAATCCCCCGTTCCACGCGTCAGATAGCTGCCGTCAGCCGCCGTAAGCCAGATCCTGTCGATACTCAGACGCCCCATCTCGTTTTGCACCTGCATTTTGCCCGCCTCTCCCAGCGTAAGCACCGCCAGAATGGCGCCAACGCCAATGGAAAAGCCAAGCACCGTCAGCATAGAGCGAACGGGCGACGAAAACACGTTAAGCAGACTCAGCTTCCACAAATCAAACCTTTTCACTTTTCCACCTGCACGAGCATTCCGTTTTTTAGATGATAGGTTTCCGGATGAAGAACCACCCTTTGCTCCACCCAGCTTGGTTCCGCGCTGGCGCAAAAGCGGTTGCATTCTCCAAGCACAATTTCGCGGTGGTACGCTCTCCCTTTCTCAACTACCCACACCATGCCGTCCGCATCAACCGCAGCGATCGGGATCAACGCCCCCTCTGACTGCATTCCTGCAATCAGCTCCACCTCGACGGTTTCTCCGTTGCAAAAGCCGTCAAGACCGGCTTCATCCCCTGCCTCAAAGCACAGCGTAAGCATGCCGTTATCATCCACCGGCGAGATTTTCGACAGGACAAGAGGAATCTGCTGCGATCCATTACGGGCGACTGCCGCAGCTCCCAGCGACAGCTCTGGAACGTCTGCGGCAAAAACCGAGGCGGCAATCTGCATATCACACCCTCGCGTTATGCCCAGCAGGGTCTTTTCCGCCGCATACTCCCCCTCCTGAACATAAACCGCTTCCAGCACGCCGTCGGTCGCTGCCCGGATATGGGACGCGTTGATGCTGGCCAGCAGCTGGGTTTCACGGCTTTGCCATTCCAACTGGTTTTGCAGGGTCAGGGCGGTTACGGCTCCGTCAAGCCGGCGCAGGGCTGTTTCGTAGGCATGGCGCATTTCATACAGGGCGGAAAGCGCCTGCTCCTCTGCCTGTGTATCCATTTGAAAAAGAAGCTCTCCACGCTGCACCGGTTGTCCCACCCTGGCGTAAACCCGGCTGATGACGCCGCTTTTGAGGCTGATGCAGGGCTGCTCCTGCCGGTAGCGTGCCATACCATTGATCAGCACACTTTGGATCAGTTCCCCGCTTTGAACGACAGCCGTCTCCACCTTTGGATTGCCCGATACGGGCCACACGATCATCAGCACAGCCGTCAGCACGCTGCCACCCAGCATCAGCAGCGCCTTTTTCCCTTTTCGCATGCCATCCCTCCCCTGCTGCTACTGCCCTATTCTGAACCGCACAAGGGGAAATCAACCATGGCAAAAAACGCCGGTGCAGCTTCTGCACCGGCGCTTTGTTGTGTAATGATCAGCGCATTCCCATGCTCTGATCGATTTGCTGGCGGGTCATGCGAATATCCGTGAGCTTCTCGCTAATATTGCGATCCAGCTGCATCAGCATTTCATCAATATGCTGGTAGACATCGGTATACAGCTTCTCGATTTCCTCCCGCGTGGATTGGCGCAGATCCTCCGCCTCCATGTTGGCACGGGCGGTAATCTCCTGCTCGCTCACCAGCTGGCGGGCGCGGTTTTCGGCATCCGCCACCATGCGGGCAGCCTGCTCCTGCGCCTCGCGCAGCATGGTGTTGGCCTGCTGCTGCGCCTTGTGTATCGTCTCGTTAGCCTGCTGCTGCGCCTGCGCAACCATTTGCTGCGCCTGGTTCTGTGCATCGCTTACATACTGATTGGCTCGCATGGTTGCGTTCTGCTTGGTCTGCTCGGCGCGCTCGTTGGCCTCGGTAATAATGCTGATCTGGTTTTTCACCACGCCCTCACACTCCGCAAAGGCTGTGGGCAAATCGGCTTCCAGCGCGCCCGCAATGGACATGATGCGCTCTCGGTCAACAATGCACATGGTGTTGCTCAGCGGCATGCGCTTGGCGGTGGTCATGGCTTCCTGCAGATCATTCAGGTTTTTGCGAAAAGCAGAAATGGTATCCTGTTGCAAGATGATTTCCTCCTTAACGTTTGGGCTGAGGTTTGAGCAGCCGGGCTACCTCCTGTGCGATGGAAGCGGGTACATAGGGCGATACATCGCCGCCAAACATACCGATTTCCCGTACCGCGCTGGAGCTGATATGAGTATGCTCGGGTTTGGCAGCAAGAAACAGCGTTTCCACTCCAGGAGCCATCTGCAGGTTGAACTGCGCCATCTGGCACTCGGTTTCAAAATCCCTGGCGGTGCGCAGGCCGCGAAGCACTACCCTGGCGTTTCGCGCGTTCATATAATCCACCAGCAGCCCCTCAAAATGATCGAAGCTGACATTGGGCACATGAGCGCACGCCTTTGCAAGCAGCTCCATGCGCTTTTCCACCGTAAAACGGCCCTGCTTGGCGGGGTTGTGCAATACAGCCACCACCACCTCGTCGTACAGTCTGGAAGCACGCTCGATCAAATCCAGATGTCCAATGGTAACAGGGTCAAAGCTGCCGGGAAAAACGCAAAGTTTTTCCGACACGTTTTTCACTCCCCTTTCGGCTGGCCGCTATACAGATAAAAATGAATCTGCGTATCGGCATAGGTGCGCTCCTTCCACAGTGCAAACCGCTCGTCCGGATAGCCAAAATCGCCGGTGCGGTGCTCCAACACCAGCATGCAATCCGGCGCAAGCAGAGAAGCATCTGCCAGCGCAGCGCATATTTCGCCAAGCTCCGTCATGCGGTACGGCGGATCCAGAAACACCAGGTCAAAGGCCGTTTCACCCGCATCCTTCATCTGCGCGACCGCCTGACGCCAGTCGCATTTGAGAAGGCGCGAGCGTTCGCCATAGCGTAGCTTGTCTACATTGCGGCGAATGCAGGAGGCCGCCTCGCGATCCATATCCACCATTACGGCGAAGCTTGCTCCGCGGCTGAGCGCCTCCAGGGCAAGGTTGCCGCTGCCCGAAAACAAATCCAGCACATGTGCATCGGGTACATAGGCCTGAATGATGTTGAACAGCGACTCCTTTACCTTGGCCTGGGTGGGACGGGTATCCATGCCTTTGGGGGCAAACAGCTGTGCGCCGCGGCGCTCTCCGGCAATGATATGCATAGCTTACACCAGCTGTTCCGGCCCTTTGGAGCGCTGCTGTTGCTGGCGCTGACGCTTTTTGCGGGCCTTGGCTTCGCGCTTTTTCTTGCGTTCGTCGCCCATTTTGATGCCGGTGTTTACCTGATCACGAAGCCGCTGTCCGCCCATGTAGCCAAAGGCATAGCCCATGGGCGACACCAGCACCAGCAGGGGGCTCAGGCGTTCCACAAGCAATACCGCATTCATGTCAATACCGGCAGCAATGTTTACAAAGGGCATAATCATTGCACGGTCTGCAATGCGCATCACGCCCTCAATCCCCAGCTCACTGCCTGCGCCGTAATAGTTGAGGCCGGTTGCAAATTCCGTCTGGTTCATCAGGCTATCCGTCCAAGAGGGCAGAATGCCCAGGCTGTAATACACAGGCCTGGCCACAAAGGCAAACACCAGTGCAAACAGCGCAAACGGAGCCGCGCCAACCAGCGCGGCAAAGAAGCCCTTCATGGGATGAAAGCTGCGTTCGCAATCCTCCTGAGACACGCTGTAACCGTTCTGCCTGCGGCCATAGATGATTTCACCGTAGGCCGCATCGCTCTCCCCCTGATTGAGGCCGTTCATATACTGATAGTAGGTTACGCCGCCCACAATGGTAACACACATCAGAATCCGTCCCCACATGGCATCAAAGCCAAGCAGGACGCAGCCAAGCAGGTAAATGGCTGTGGTGGCGACCACGGACAGAAAGCGCTTGAACGCCATTTTTTGGGCGTCCCTGCCGTGCCAGGAACCGGGGATAATGGGCTTCTTGACAATTTCGATGGGTTTGTTGCGTTTTGCTTTGTTCTGCATTCTGGTTTCCCTTTCCATTTCCCATCCGAGGGTTATTCTGACAAAACTGTGTAAAAATATACTCAGCGGCCTGCATACAAACGGGGTACGCGCGGCGCGATGGAGAGCAGCACCTCGTAGCTGATGGTATCCGCCCAGCGGGCAATCTCCTCCGCGTTGATTTCCTCATCGCCCTGACGGCCCAGCAAAACCACCTCGTCCCCCACGGCCACGTCGGGTATTTCCGTAACATCCACCATGGTCTGATCCATACACACGCGTCCCAGAATGGGTGCGCGCTTTCCGCGAATCAGCATCATCCCGCCATGGGAGCAGGCGCGATGATAGCCGTCTCCGTAGCCCACCGCCACGGTTGCCACCCGCGTTTCCTGCGATGCCGTAAAGTCGCAGCCGTAGCCGATGGATTCGCCCGCATGCACGGTTTTCACATGCACCACCTCTGTGCGCCAGCTCATCACCGTACGGAAGGGCAGCTGCGTCGGTACGGGCGGATAGCCGTAGAGCACGATGCCCGCACGCACCATGTCAAAATCGTTGGTAGGCTGAAGCAGCGTAAGCGCGCTGTTGGCGGCATGGGAAGGAATGGTGGGATCGAAGCAGGCGCGAAGCTCGCGAAAGCGTTTAAGCTGCATGCGGGAATATTCGTTCAGGCTGCCGTCCGCCTCCGGCTCATCCGCCACGGCCAGATGCGTGTAAATCCCCGCCGGCTTCACATGCGGACACTCCGATAGCGCCGCGGCAACCGCCTGCGCCTCCTCCAGGGTGCGCAGGCCGATGCGGTTCATGCCGGTATCCAGCTTGATGTGCACCAGCGCGTTCTTTTGAAGCCGGACGGCTTCCTTTTCGAGCAGATGCACCATGTCCGGCGTAAACACCGTTTGCGAGAGCGAATGACGGATGGCCTCTGCGGCCGCGCGGGGCGTTGCCGCGCCCAGCACAAGAATTTCGCCTTCAATGCCGTTTTGGCGCAGCTGCACGCCTTCCTCCGCAATGGCAACCGCAAAATGACGTGCTCCAACCTCCGAAAACGCCTGCGCCGCCTCCACAATGCCATGGCCATAGCCATCCGCCTTGATTACGCACATAACCTGCACGGAGGAGGGCACATGGTTTTTGATCAGCCGGTAGTTGTTTCGCAGTGCCTCCAGATCAATGAGCACCCGGTTTTTTCTCAGCATTCTCCGACCTTCTTACCCCAAATAATGATTAGAGTGTATGGAGCTCCTCATGGGAAACCAAACCGATTCCCGCCTGTGCAAGAACCCGTTCGGCCTCATCAAGCGGATGGACGCGGAAGATGATCAGCGACTGTCCGCCCGCGTTTCGCACAAAGCTGTACAGATACTCCACCGCGATGTTATGCTCTGCCAGCAGCTTCAGTACATCCGCCATGCCGCCCGGACGGTCGGCTACGCTAATGGCCAGCACCTCCGTAAGCTTTACGGTGTAGCCGTTTTGGGCAAGCACCTCCATCGCGCGCTCGTAATCCACCACAATGCCGCGCATGATGCCCATGGGGCCGCCATCCACCACGGACAGCGAAATCAAATCCAGATTATTGTCTCCAAGCACTCTGGTAAAATGCGCCAGACGGCCCGGCGTATTTTCATAGAAAACCGAAATTTGCTTGACGGCCAAAATACGGTTCCTCCTTTGGGTTTTTAGGGGTGGCAGCAGATCGCCCGCATGCGCTCCATGCTTACCGGCACAGCGCACGTCCGCGCGCAAAAGCAGCCAGATTGATTTCCAGCGTTTTGGCGGGCACGCAGGCGGCTATGGATGTCTTCCACGCCTCCTCGCTAAAGAACAGGTGACGGCTGAGCATTCCCAGCAGTACCAGATTCAGCGCCTTCTGGCTGCCGCACTCCGCGGCGATCGCCAGGGCATCGGCACATTCCACCCGCTGGGCAAAGCAGGCAAGCGGCTGCTCGGGATACTGCGCCGCCCCGGTAATGACCGGCATGGGCCAGATTACCTGGGTATTGACGATGGCTACACCGCTTTCCTTCAGGAAGGAGGCGGCGCGCGCCGCTTCCAGCTCTTCGAAGCTCAGCAGAAAATCCGCCTCTCCATCCGCCACGATGGGCGAATGCACCTCATTGCCCACGCGCACATGCGTAATCACGCTGCCGCCGCGCTGGCTCATGCCGTGCACCTCGCTCACCTTTACGCCGCAGCCCTCGTTGAGCGCCAGATGTCCCAGAATTTTGCTGGCAAGCAGCGTACCCTGACCGCCAACCCCAACGATGACCAGATCAAAGTTTTTCATGCTCAGCACTCCTCTCCGCACTTGATGGCCTTAAAGGGACAAACCTGCCGGCACATGCCGCAGCCGTTGCACAGCGCGGCGTTGATCTGCACCAGCTTGCCATGGCGCTCGATAGCCGGGCAGCTCAGCTTCATACAGGCGCCGCAGCCCTTGCAGCCGTCGATTACATAGGGCTTTCTGGGCGTTTTGTCCAGCAGCGCGCAGGGACGGCGGGCGATGATCACGCTAACCTCCTCGCGGGCGGTAGCTGCCCTGAGCGCTTCCTCGGTGGCTTTCAGATCAAAGGGATCCACGATCGCGATATCATTGACGCCGCAGCTTTCCACAAGCTTTTCAATGTTGAGCTGGGGAGCGGGCTGGTTATGGATATCCTTGCCGCTGGCAGGATTCTGCTGATGGCCCGTCATGCCGGTGATGCGGTTGTCCAGGATCACCACCGTGATGGTTTCCTGATTATAGACCGCATCGATCAGGGAGGTGATGCCGCTGTGGATAAAGGTGCTGTCGCCAAGCACTGCCACGGTTTTGCGGCTGAAATCCTTTCCCTGCGCGCGTTCCGCTCCGCCTGCCATACCGATGCTTGCGCCCATGCACAGGCAGGCGTCCATGGCGGAAAGGGGGGCAAGCGCGGCCAGCGTATAGCAGCCGATATCTCCCATCACGCTAAGCCCCAGACGGTTGATGGCATAAAACACGCCGCGGTGCGGACAACCGGGGCACAGCACCGGAGGACGCACCGGCAGATCCGTGCCGGCCGCTGCGCAGGGCTGTGCGCCGCAAAGAACGGTACGCAGCTTTTCCACGCTCAGCTCGCCCTGAACGCCGGTCAGATTTTTGCCTTCGCAGCCGATACCGGCGGCTTTGATCTCCCGCTCGATCAGGCCCTCCAGCTCTTCGATTACAATCAGCCTGTCCACCCTGGCGGCAAAATTGGCGATCAACTCCATGGGCAGCGGGTACACCAGCCCAAGCTTCAGGGTGCTGGCATCGGGCATGGCATCGCGCACATACTGGTAGCAGGCGCCGCTGGTTACGATACCTACCCTGGTATCGCGCATTTCCACGCGGTTGATGGCCATGCAGTTCGCCTTTTGCGCCAAAAGCTTTTCGCGCTCCTCCACCACAGGATGACGCTTGCGCGCCATGGCGGGCATCATGACATACTTCATCGCGTTTTTCTCATAGGGCTTGAGCGCGATATCCTGGCGCTGGCCGATGGAAACGGCGCTACGGGCATGAGCGATGCGGGTGGTGAGGCGGACAAATACCGGCGTATCCAGTTCCTCGCTAAGCTCGAAGGCCAGCTTTGTAAAATCCTTGCATTCCTGGCTGTCCGCCGGCTCCAGCATGGGAATATGCGCCGCGCGCGCATAATAGCGGCTGTCCTGCTCATTCTGGCTGGAGTGCATGGCCGGGTCATCCGCGCAAACGATGACCATGCCTGCGCTCACGCCGGTGTACGCAGCGGTAAAAATGGGATCGGCAGCCACGTTCACACCCACATGCTTCATGCAGGTGATGGAACGTCCACCAGCCATGGCGGCGCCAAAGGCCACCTCAGCCGCGACCTTTTCATTGGACGCCCACTGGCAGTGGATTTCCGGGTATTTGGACAGACACTCCGTTACCTCGGTGCTGGGAGTGCCCGGATAGCTGGCCGCCACACGCAGCCCCGCTTCCCAGGCTCCCTGCGCGACGGCCTCGTTGCCAAGCATGAGCCGCTTTTCCTGTTCCATGGTCGGTTCCTCCTTCGGGCAGGATTCAAAAGCATCCTGCGGGAATTGTTGATAAATCAGTTATCTGTAAAGTATATCACAGTTTGTGACGAAAGAAAAGTTTTTCATCTATATTCTCATGTTAACGGAATGCAGCAAGCCTCTGCACCCCGTGCCGCGAAAGAAAGCTGCCGGAGACAAGAGCAATCTGGGCTCAAAGCCGGTCGGACTGCCACAGGCATACGTTTCCCTTGTTTTGCTGCTTGGCGTGGCAAAGCGCCTCGGACGCTTGCTGAAGCATTTCCTCGGCAGCGCGTTTGTCCGCGCCGCACAGCGCTATGCCAGCGGAGCAGGCAGCGTGGCTGTCATCCGACAAAAGGCATTCCTGAAACGCCCGGCAGATCTCCTCGCCTTTTTTGAAGGCGATCTCCGCATCGCCCAGATGGCGCAGAACCACCACAAACTCATCTCCGCCGTAGCGCGCAAGAAGGTCGCTGTCACGGGTAAAGCGGCGCAGAACATGGCCGAAGGAATGCAGCAGGTGGTCGCCCGCCAAGGTACCAGCGCTTTCGTTGACGCTGCCAAGCCCGTCGATATCAAACAGATATACCGCCAGCGGAAAATCCTCCTGACGCAGCCCACACAGGGCCATGCGCAGTCCCCGACGGTTTAACAGCCCCGTCAGGCAGTCCAGGTTTGCCTCGTTGCGCAGCTCCCGCTCGCGCCGGTAATGGGCGTCCATCCCCAGCACGCGCGTCAGCCGTCTTTGCAAAATGCTGTGCGTATAGGGACGTACCGCGTAATCCTCCGCGCCCATTTCAATGGCGCTTTCCTCGCTGCCCGTATCCGCAGGGCCGGTGGCCAGGATGGGAATCTGCCACGCGTACGCATGACGGCGCATAAATGCCGACAGTTTTTCCGCACCGTCATCGTCAAGCGTTATGCTCAGCAGTACGGCGGACGTTTGCCTTGCGTGCTCGGCCAGGAACTGCTCCGCTTCCTCGGCGTTGCACGCTTCCACCACGGCGTAGTGCTCGCCGAAAAAGCGCGCCGCCTGCGTTCTTCTGGACGGATCCTCGTCGGCTATCAGCAGCAGCGACGACGCCTCGATTGTTGTTTCGGACTTGTGTATATCCGCTTTCGCTTTGGACAGGAAACTCTTTTCGTATTCTTCGGCGGTCAGCGGTTTGGAAAACAAGAAGCCCTGCGCATAATCGCAGCCCATTTCCCTCAGACGCTTGAGCTGCTCGCGCGTTTCCACTCCTTCTGCCACAACACTCAGATTCATCCACTTGGCCATATCCACCACAAAGCGCAGAATGCCCCGGTCTGCAGGCTTGACCATCTCGCTCTGAATAAATTCCATATCCAGCTTGAGAATATCTATTTTCAGCTGATTGAGCATGTTGAGCGACGAATATCCGCTGCCAAAGTCATCCATCTCAATCACGAAGCCGCGCTTGCGCAATTCCCACACCGTTGCCATGATTTGCGCGGGATTTTGGGTATACGCGCTTTCCGTAATCTCCAGATGCAGCGTTTCAGGCGCAACGCCGTAGCGCCGTGTCAGCTCCGTAAGCGTTTCGACCAGATCGGGCTGATACAAATCGGCGCGGGATACGTTGATCGATACCGGCAGAAGTGCAAGTCCCCTGAGGGCCCACGACTGCATCAGCCGGCAGATTTCCTCCCAAACGAAACGGTCCATCCGCGTGATAAAGCCGTTGCGCTCAAAAATGGGCACAAACTCGCCGGGAGGCAGAAAGCCCATCTCCGGATGCCGCCAGTACACAAGTGCCTCTGCTCCGGCCAGCCGGTCATTTTTGAGACTGAATTTTGGCTGCAGATAAACACATAACTGTCCTTCCCGCAAAGCCGTCTCCATGGCGTCGGTAATCGCCTGCTCGCGAAGAAGCGTGCTTCTGAGCTCCTCGCTGTACACAGCAACCCATTTGTGATACTGGCCCTTGATGCTGTCCACCGCCAGAGACGCGCGGTCGCACATCTGTTCCACCGGGATGGAACGATCCGTTATTTCGTATACACCCCATTTGATAACGGCATTACGCCCTCCGGAAATGGAGTGATAATCGCTGTCCATGATCATCAGGCGCCCCTGACGCTCCTTTTCGCGCTCCTGCAAATAGATAAAACGGTCTGCTGAGAAACGGCAGAGGATTCCCGGCTCTTCCAGTGTGTGGCGCGCTGCGTAGGCAATTTCCTTCAGCAGCTTATCGCCCTCCTGCGCGCCGAAAGCATCGTTGTACAATTTGAAATTTTCAATATTGGAACAGACAATGCTGTATTCCTTCTCGGGATGCTCCTGCAGGTGCTGCGCCGCCTTGCGGTAAAAATACTCCTTGCTGTACAGGCCGGTCAGCGGATCGTACATCAGCTGGTTGACCATGGCAGCCGTCTCCCGCAGATGAATGATGCTTGCGGCACGGTGCAGGATGACACGCGAACGCAAAGGCACGGGCACAAAATCCATCGCCCCGTGCGCCAGTGCCGCCTCATCGGCAGACTCGCTGTCGCCAAGCGTTGTCACAATAACCGGGATCACCGAAAAACAGGGATTGGCCTTTACCGAATCCAGAAACATATAGCCGTCTCTGGCCGATATCACGTCCATCAGGATCAGCGCGATTTCCTCCGCCTGTTTCTGAAGCACCTCAAGCGCCTGCTGTGCGTTTTGCGCTTCCAGCACTGTATACTGATCCTGCAGGATATCGTGCAGCATTTCGCGGTTGAGCTCGTTGCTGTCTACAATTAAAACCTGTTTGTGCTGCATCTTCCGTATCCTCCCCGGCTTTGCGCGCAGCGCGCAAAATGTGCCTATCGATCGCGCGCCCAACCTTGCGGGCGCCCGCCGCTTCCCCCCGGACGGCTAAAAAAACAGAGCAAACCGCCGGACGAGGCGCAGCCTGCCGCCGGGTGAATGACTCCGTCACCAAACACCGTATCGTAATAATTCAACATTTTCCCCACCTTCCCCTCCCTCTTTTGAATGAAGAACGGAATATCGACCGGCAAGTCGCTTTTGCATTCTCTTTTTTTTGAGAATTGGAGGTTGACAAAGACAAAATACAGGGTATATAATATGGCCACTTAAAAATCCAAATACTTAGGAGGTCGTTTCATGAAAAAGGTTCTCTCCCTTGTTCTGGCCCTTGCTCTGGTGTTCACTCTGTGTGCAAGCGCCTCCGCCGAAGAAACGGTTACCCTGTCCTTCTTCGACAAAAACTCCGGCACTCGTACCTTTGATGATCCCGTCGCGCTGGCTCTGATGGAGCGCACCGGTGTGAACATCAACCTGGTTTCTCCCACCGGCAACCCCGCCGAAAAGCTGTCTCTGATGCTGGCTGCTCTGGATTATCCGGACATCGTTCTGATGGACCGCGGCTCCGACATTGTTAACCAGTATATTGAGGCCGATGCTCTGGTCAATCTGTCCGAGTATATGGATCTGATGCCCAACGTGGTTGCCATGTACGGCGAAACCCTGAACAAGACCCGTTACGCCGACGGCAACAACTACTACCTGTCCAACTGGTACGGCTATGATCCCGATCCCGTCAACGGCTTCATCATGCGCTACGATTACATGGTGGACATGGTTGGCAAGGAGCGCGCTGACTCCGCCGAGCCCTTCACCTACAGCGAGATGCTGCAGCTGCTGAAGGATTGGAAGGCCAAGTACCCCACCATTGACGGCGCCGAGACCATCCCGCTGGTTATCCGCGAGCCCAGCTCCGGCTCCATCAACGGCACCTTCGCCGGTATGAACGGCATGTACCCCTACTATGTAAACGATGAAGGCAACATCGAGTTTGTGGTAAACGACCCCCGCTTCCTCACCGCCATTCACCAGATGAACGAGCTGTATCGTGAAGGCCTGCTGGATCCCGAGTGGACCTCCAACAACAGCGAGCTTGCCAACCAGAAGCTGAGCAACAACAACGTGTTTGGTTATGTTGGCGCTTACTGGGATACCTGGACTCCCTCCGCTGCGCTGCTGGCTCAGCAGAACTCCGACGCTGAATACCTTGCCTACAAGGTTATCTCCGACGGCATGGATCCCGACAAGACCACCCTGGCCGGCCGTTCTTCCCTGGGCTGGGATGCGATTGGCATTACCAAGAACTGCAAGAACATTGAAGCTGCCTGCAAGTTCATCGACTATTGCGCCAGCCAGGAAGGCCAGGATCTGCTCCTGTGGGGCATCGAAGGCCAGGATTGGGAATTTGTTGACGGCGTTCGCACCCCCATCGGTGATATCGTAGCCCGTTACCAGGCTGATCCCCGCAACACCGTAAACGACACTGGCATCACCAAGTGGACCTGGTTCGTGAAGAACGACGTGCATCCCGATGACGGCACCACCTGCCGTATCTGGTACAACAAGAAGGATCGCTGCGCGACCTACGCTTATCAGAACCTGACCAACTCCTACTACGACAGCGCCGAATTCGCCACGCTGGAGCCCGCCGGCAACAGCATCGAGGCTCTGCAGTACCAGAAGGTGATCGACCTGTTTGACCAGGCCTATCCCAACATGGTGAACGCTGCCTCTGTTGAGGATTGCGACGCGGTATATACCAAGCTGCTGGCCGATATGGACGCTGCCGGCGCCGAGGCTGTTGAGGCTTGCATGTCCAAGACCTACGTAGAGCGTATTGCGCTGTGGGGCCAGGCTGAGTAACAATCCGTTTCCTGCATGAAACTGAATGGACCGGGAGGCTCCTTCTCCCGGTCCCACCCCGGAAAGGCAGTTTGATTCCAAACTGCCTTTCCTTGTAAAGAGGGATGAAGAATGACTGCTCTTAATCAAAAAATGCCTTCCATAAAGGCCCACAGAGTGCCTTTAACGCGGCGGCTCTGGGATCAGCGCTATCTGTTTTTGCTGATGATTCCGGCTCTGGTTTGGGTAATCCTGATCTGTTATGCGCCCATGTCCGGCCTGTACATGGCTTTTACCAACTACCGCCCCTCCCGTAACGGCTATTTCTACGATTTGCTCAACGCTCCTTTTGTGGGCTTCCAGTGGTTTACGTATTTCTTCCAGAACGACTTTGGTATGATCATGCGTAATACCCTGATCACCAGCCTGCTCACCCTGCTGTTCTCCTTCCCCGCGCCCATCATTCTGGCGGTGCTGCTTAACGAAGTAAAGAACCTGAAGGTGAAAAAGTTTGTTCAGACCGCCTCCTATCTGCCTTACTTTATCTCCTGGGTTATTGCTTCCAACATCTTTATTACCTTCCTTTCGGGCAACGGTGTTATTAATGACCTGCTCATGGCCCTTGGGCTGATCGACCAGCGCATTCTGTTCTTCCAGAACGGCCCCATGTTTTGGTGGATTATCGCCATCGCCAACACCTGGAAGGGCATTGGCTACAACGCA
Organism: Clostridia bacterium; assembly: GCA_016297535.1. GTDB lineage: Bacteria > Bacillota > Clostridia > Christensenellales > Aristaeellaceae > Limiplasma. Next base: position 14,668 of record JAEDGL010000037.1, read on the forward strand.
ATCATCTATCTTTCCACCATTTCCGGCATCGAGCAGCAGCTGTACGAGGCAGCCGAGGTGGACGGTGCCAACCGTGTGCAGCAGATTTTCCACATCACACTGCCCGCCATTCTGCCCACCATCTGCGTCTTGCTGATTCTGGCCATTGGCGGCTTGCTCAACACCGGCTTTGAGCAGCACCTGCTGATGGGCAACAACGCCATCCTGAACTACTCGGATGTTCTGGATACCTATTCCTACCGCTACGGCCTGCAAAAGGGCATGTACTCCTACGGTACTGCCGTTGGCTTGTTCAAATCGGTTGTGTCCTTCATTCTGGTTATGAGCGCCAACAAGATTACCGCCAAACTCAACGGCTCCGCACTGTTCTAAGAAAGGAGGTAGCCGAAAATGTCAACTGTTACGGTAAAGCCCACCGTTTCCAATCGCATTCACCGCAAAAGAACCGTAAGCGAATGGATTCTGGATATCTTCAAAATTGTGTTCCTTACGCTGGTTACTGTGGTTACGGTCTACCCCTTCTGGAACATCTTCATCGTTTCCATCAACGATGCGCAGGATGCCGTTCGCGGCGGTCTGTACTTCTGGCCCCGCATTTTCTCCCTGTACAGCTATCAGGAAATTCTGAGCCGTCCCACGTTCCAGCATTCCATCTTTATTACCATTGCCCGTACGCTGATCGGCACGCCTCTGGCGGTGTTCTGCACGGCCATGTGCGCGTACTCTCTTTCCCGCAAGGAGCTGGTGGGACACAAATTCTGGAATTTGCTGTTTGTGTTCACCATGTACTTTGGTGGCGGTCAGGTTCCTTACTACATGGTATTAAAGGGACTGGGACTGCTGGATAACTTCCTGGTCTTCATTTTCCCGTTGATCATGAGCGTGTACAACATGATCCTCATCAAGTCCTATATCAACTCGATGCCGGACAGTCTGTTTGAAGCCGTAAAGATTGACGGCGGAAACGACCTGGTTATTTTCTTCAAGTTTGTCATTCCGCTGTCCAAGCCCATTCTGATGACGGTTGCCCTCTTTGCGGCCATTCACCAGTGGAACTCCTGGTTTGACGCCTACCTGTACACCTCTTCTCAGGAACTCAAGCCCATGCAGTCCATCCTGGTTGAAATTCTCAACCAGTATCAGACCGGCGCGACAACCTCCCAGCAGATGTCCAACGCCAAGTCCGGCGTAACCGTGACGGCCGATTCCATCCGCATGGCCGCAACCATGGTTGCCACAATCCCCATTATTCTGGTTTATCCCTTCATTCAAAAGTATTTTGTCAAGGGCATCATGCTTGGCGCCGTCAAGGGCTGATCCGTGCCCTGCGCAGGCAGAACTTTTCGATCGTGCCTTCCCGCTTTCGCGTGCGAAGGCACTTTTTACAGATGAAATGGAAGGTGAATTCTCTTGTATTGCTGGAAAGCAGCGGACAACGGAAAATTTGAATTGTATGCCGGCGGCGTTTCCGTCATGTCCTCCTACGCAAAGGCGGATGCCTCCGATGGCCGGCAGGTGGACAGCCGAACCGCCCGTCTGGTTTGCACAACCGAAATTCCCGGCGGTCTTGTGCTTAGCTATCAGGCAGAAAACGGTTTGATGCTAACCGAAAAACTGACAACGGAGCAGGGAACGCCCATTGCCCAGTGCACCCTGTCCAGCGCAGACGGAATCGCGGTTGAAACCAATCACCTGGTTCCGCTGGTCATTTCATCCGGCTCCGGCAAAACCATTCCCCTCTGGAAAAGCCTCTGGACCCGCATGCTTGCCGTTCCCTATGACAACACCATGTGGCTGCGTTTGGAGGCTCTCCCCATGCGCGCGGGACGAATCAGCTATGACCTGACCGTGCTTTTCAACCCGGAAAGCCGTGAGGGATTGCTGGCAGGTGCAATTGATTTTGACTGCTGGAAAAACGCGCTGATGTGCTCCGCCTACGACGCCAGAAATCTGGAAGCCATCTGCGGCGTTTCCGATGCGGGAAGCCACGATACCCTGCCCCATGGAACGATCGTTGGCAAAGAGGTGTCCTCCAGCCGTTTCTGCGTGCTGTTTGGCGAGGATTACCGCCAGCTGCTGGAAGCGTATGGCGATGTTGTAAAGGCGCAGCGTCCCCTTCTTGCATGGGATGGAAATACGCCCTTCGGCTTTAACAGCTGGGCGGGTTTGGCCTTCCGGCTCAATGAGGAGCTGTTTGCCAAAACCGGGCGCTTTATGCGCGAAAAGCTGGTTCCAAACAGCTATCACTGCCAGGGCGTAAGCTACGTTAACCTGGATGCGGGTTGGAGCTCCATCGGCGAAGACGGTCTCCAGCGCCTGCGCGACGAGCAGCACGCAAATGATCAGCTTGCCGGTATTTATGATGCGCCGTTTGCTTTCTTTGGCCGCGACGTAAAGGCAGAAATCCCCGGTGTACCGGGCCATTGTTTTGAGGAAATCCTGCTAAAGGACGCTTCCGGTGCGCTTCTGCCCCGTGTGGATGGAGCCATCCCGATGGATGTTACGCATCCGCTGTGGAAGCGCCACACTGCCTGGAAGCTGGAGCGGTTTATAAACTGGGGCTACGAGTACGTAAAGGTTGATTTTATGACCCACGGCGGCATGGAGGGCGTGCATGCCGATCCTGCCGTGCGCACCGGCCGTCAGGCGCTTAACACGGGCTACCAGTTTGTGTGCGACTGTCTGTCTCCCCAAAGAATCGGCCGTCCGTTTTTTATCAGCCTCTCCATCGCTCCCCTGTTCCCCAACGGCTATGGCCATGCGCGCCGTTTCTCCTGCGATGCCTTTGGTACCAACGAGGACATCGAGTATGTGCTGAATGCGCAAACCTATGGCTGGTGGCAGAACCAGCGCCTGTACGCCTTCAATGACCCGGATCACATCGTGCTGCATCGGGCTTTCTGCATGGATCGGGAAAGCACCATTGGCGAAGCCAGAGCCCGCTATACCACTGCGGCTATCGCAGGCGGTGTGATGATGCTAAGCGACGATTACAGCGAAGCCGAAGCCAGAAAGCGCACGGAGCTTTTGGCCTGCAACGCCGAGGTAAATGCGGTGGCAGCCTCGCGTACCGCGTTTGTGCCGGTTGAGTCGGCCGATTCCTTTGCCTGCCATGCCTTTACAGCTCAGGTAGACGGAAAAACCTGTCTGGCGCTGTTTGCGTTAAAGGCGGAGGGCGAAACCGTAAGCGTAAGCTGTGCGCGAGCCGCCATCCCGGAGGGCGTGTACCGCGATCTGTGGACAGGCGAAAAATACTCTTCTCAAAACGGGGTCATCACCTGGCAGGCCAAGGCGTGCGATGCGCTCCTGCTGGTTCATGAATCTTAAATCTACAAACGGAGGTCCTTGCCATGAGCAATCCCGAACTAACCGTGGTCGCGCAACGCAGCGGCCAACATGCCGGCGTGGAAATTCTTTCAAACGGCGCATTCTTCTATTTGCACAACGGCCGCAAAATTCACTGGGCCCATTCCTCTGCCGAATCCGCCGACGGACGTCGGATCAACACCCGCACTGCGCAA
>JAEDGL010000202.1 GCA_016297535.1 Clostridia bacterium
TGGGGCGCCTGGTACGAGGTGGAGCCCGGCACCAACCCCGGCTTCCTCTACCAGCAGAATACCATGCGCGACGCGCTCATCGCCGCCATCACCCTCAACATTTTCAACCGCCATTGCGACCGCGTGGTAATGGCCAACCTGGCCCAGACCGTGAACGTATTGCAGTCCGTCATCCTCACCGAGGGCGACCGCATGGTGCTTACGCCCACCTATCATGTGTTCGAGCTGTACAAGGCGCATATGAACGCCCGGCAGATCGACTGCTACGTGCAGGCGGAAACCGTGGGCGAGGGCGAGTGGCAGACCGCGCAGATCACCGCTTCCGCCTCCGAAAAGGACAGCGTGATCACCGTAACCCTGGCCAACCTCAGCGCCGACGCCCCTGCCGCGGTTACGCTGCAGGGCGGGAACGCCTCCGCGGTAACCGCGCGCATCCTCAAGGGAGACATGGGACAGTACAACGATTTTGACGCTTCCCCCCTGACGGTGGAGGCCTTTGACGGCTGCACGCTGGAAGACGGCGTGATCACCGTACAGCTGCCCGCCTGCTGCGTGGCGGAGATAACCATCAGATAAGGAGCCGATCCAATGATTGCAAAGCATCCGCCCATGGGCTGGAACAGCTGGGATTGCTACGGCGCCGCCGTAACGGAGGAGACCGTGCGCCAGAACGCCCAATACATGGCCAAACATTTGAAGCCCTTTGGCTGGGAGTATGTGGTGGTGGATATCCAGTGGTACCAGCCCACGGCCGTCAACCACAACTACGAGCCCTTCTCCCGGCTGGAAATGGATGAATACGGCCGCCTGATGCCCGCGCCCAACCGCTTTCCCAGCGCCGCCAACGGCGCGGGCTTCAAGCCGCTGGCGGATGAGGTGCACAGCCTGGGCCTGCGCTTTGGCATACACATCATGCGCGGCATGCCCCGCATGGCGGCGCACCATCGCCTGCCCATCCTCAACAGCCCCTACGGCTGCCATCAGGCGGCCGATCCCAACAGCATCTGCGCCTGGAACCCCGATATGTACGGCCTGCGCTGCGATCTGCAGGCGGCAAGGGATTACTATGCCAGCCTGTTTGCCCTGTACGCGGAGTGGGGCGTGGATTTTGTGAAATGCGATGATATCGCCCGCGAGTACCCCCATTGCCGGCGTGAGATTGAGCTGATCAGCGAGGCCTGCCGGGGCTGCGGCCGGGACATGGTGCTCAGCCTTTCGCCCGGCCCCGCGCCGCTGGATGAGGCCGGGCATTTGAAGCAGTACGCCAACATGTGGCGCATCACCGATGATTTCTGGGATGACTGGAAGCTGCTCAAGGGCATGTTTGAGCGGGCGGAAAAATGGTGCATCCACGCCGCTCCCGGCCACTGGCCGGATGCCGACATGCTGCCTGTGGGCGCGCTTCGCCAGTGCTCCGATCCCGGGGACTGGACGCACTTTACCCAGCCCGAGCAGCGCACCATGATGACGCTTTGGAGCATGATGCGCTCCCCCCTGATGATTGGCGCGGAGATGACCAAAAACGATGCCTTCACGCTGGAGCTGCTGACCAACGCGCAGGTGCTGGAAATTGGCAGGCTCAGCTTCTGCGGCCATCCGCTGGCCACCACGCAGGAGGAAAGCATCTGGGTGGCTCCCCGTCAGGACGGCAGCGGGCTGTATGCGGCGCTGTTTAACCTGAGCGATGAGGAAAGAACCGTCGCCCTGCCCGCCGCCTGGCTGGACAGGCCGTTTGCCGCGGCGCAGGAGCTGTGGACGAAGCAGCCGGCCGATCCCTCCAACGGCCTGAGCGCAACGCTTGCCCCGCACGACGCGGCGGTTTATCTGCTGCGCTGATGGAGCCAAAGCGTTTCTGCCGCCGCTGTCTGCTGGAGGACATGCCGGATGAGGCGGCGCTTGCGCAAAGCATTCGCGAGCTGGTGGAGCTGCTTGCGCCGGAGAAGCGCGCCTCCGGGGAGGAAACGGCGCGCAGGCTGGCGCATTGCCGCCGCTGCGACCAGCTGCAAAACGGCCTGTGCAGGCTGTGCGGCTGTTATGTGGAGCTGCGCGCGGCCAAACGGCACATGGGCTGTCCGCATGTGCCCGATCTGTGGAAACCCAGCTGCACGAAAGGAGAAAACCTTCCATGAACCGAGAGGCCACGTTTCCGTGGCGTGATTTTCTGAAAAAAGTGGCCGTGATCGCCGTACCGGTGGCGCTGCAAAACCTGCTTACCACCACTGGCAGCATGGTGGATACCATGATGATCGCCCCGCTGGGCGAAACCACGGTGGGCGCGGTGGGCCTGTGCGCACAGTTTTCCTCGCTGATGTTCAGCGGATACTGGGGCTTTGTGGGCGGTGGCATGCTGTTTTTCTCCCAGTACTGGGGCGCGAAGGACGAGGATGGCATCGACCGCTCCTATGGCATCACGCTCAGCTGCATGATGCTGGTGGCCGCGCTGTTTGCGGCGCTGGCCCTGCTCGTTCCCGAATGGGTGATGAGCGTATACACCGATAAAACCTCCATCCAGCAAATCGGCGTTAAGTATTTGCGCGTGGTGGGCTTTGCCTATCCGCTGCAGATTCTTTCCATGGCCATGAGCGCGCTGCTGCGCTCCACCGAGCGGGTGCGCATTCCGTTCTACGCGGCCATTGCCTCGGTGTTTACCAACATGGCGCTCAACTGGGTGTTTATCTACGGCCATCTTGGCGCGCCCGCCATGGGCGTGCAGGGCGCGGCGCTGGCTACCGTATGCGCCGCGGCCGTAAACGCCGGAACCATTCTGTTGCTGGCACGGCTGCAGAAGTACCCCTATCTGTTTCATTTCCGCAGGCATTTCCGCTGGACGGCGGCTGCCGTTGGCCTGTACCTGCGCCGGTGCTTTCCCATCATCTGCAACGAGGTGATGATGGGCGTGGCCAACATGGTGATCAACATGGTGCTGGGCCGCCAGAGCGAGCAGGCCATTGCCGCCATGGCGGTGTTCCGCACCCTGGAGGGGCTGATCATAGGCTTCTTTGCCGGTTTTTCCAATGCGGCCAGCGTGCTGGTGGGCAAGTGCGTGGGCGCGGGCGAGCTGAAAACCGCCTACGAACGCGCTAAGCGGCTGGTGTTTTTGTGCGGCGGCTGCATTTTGATGGTGTGCCTGCTTACGCTTGCGGTGCACAGGCCCGTGCTGACGGCCATGAGCCTGTCCGGCGAATCCTTCCGCATCGGGCTGGGAATGCTGGTGATTTACTGCGTGGCCGCCGTTATCCGCATGTGCAACTGGACGCAGAACGATACCTACCGCTCCGCGGGCGATGCCATTACCGGCACGGTGATGGAAATTCTGTTCATGTATGTGATGGTGTTGCCCATCGTTTGCCTGAGCGGTCTGGTGTGGAAAGCGCCCTTCCTGGTGATTTTCGCCTGCTGCTACATCGATGAGCCGGTGCGCTTTGTGCTGATGCAGCGCCACATGTATTCCGGCAGATGGATCCGCCCCGTTACCCCCGAGGG
>JAEDGL010000038.1 GCA_016297535.1 Clostridia bacterium
GAGCATTCGGCTGTTAACCGAAGGGTTGTAGGTTCGAGTCCTACCTGGGGAGCCAATCAAAAGCAACTGCTAATTTTGCAGTTGCTTTTTTTATGCTATCCTTACGCTATGCCTGACGAAATACGGAGGATGGTTTACTTGCAGAAAGGTGGAGAGCCGGTGCACAATCAAGTGCTGCGGGATGAGGAATACCTTGCCCGGTTGAAGGCCACGATAGAAACCCGGTATGGGATAACCCCCATTGAAATAACGCCTGCCAAGCGCGGGTATTACGGTGAAACCTGGAAGGTGAAAGGAACCGCCGGCTGCTATTTTCTCAAAATGGACTATCTACCTTATCATCAGAAAAAGTTCCAGAACAGCCTGGCTGTGATCGATTATCTTTGCGAAAACGGAATTGATTTTGTTGGTCAAATCGTGAAAACCACGGATGGCAAGCTGTATGCTCCTTTTGAGACTGAGGTTATGGGGCTGTTTGACTGGGCGGAGGGCGAGAACGTAGAGACCGACGCCACCAAGGTTCCGGAATATCAGATGCTGAGTAAAATCTATGCGCTGACAAATCCGGGATTTGACATTCCCGTCGCCACATTTTCCGACGATGCAGCCGTACAGTTTTTTCAACAGTGGGAAACGCCCAAGGGATTGCCCCAAACCCCGGCAAACCGCGCGATGCTTTCCGTCTTTGAGCGTTTTAAGGATGATCTGTTCCACTGTGCATCCCGGTTATCACAGTTTGCGCAGCGTTGCCGGGAAAGCGAAGGCCCTCTTTATCTGACAAACGGGGATGCGGGAGGGAACTTTTTTATCGCGAACGGACGCAATTATATTTTTGACTGGGATGAAGTGATGTACGCTCCCCTTGAGCGGGACGCCTGGGTGATGGGATGCTATGACTGGGCGCGAAACCTGTTTAACAATACGCTACGGGGAAATGGCATTGCGTACAAGCCGCGGCCGGAACGGTTGGCATTCTATTGCTACCATATGTATTTCTTTTATCTTGGGGAATTGATGATGGTTCATCCCATAAGCGATAAAAGCGAAAGAGCCAAAGATTATTTTGAGGACGGCTGGATCAAGAGCTGGATTGCGTTTGCAGATTCGATTGATCCATCTTTGTAAGGAAAAACGCGCCGGGGGGCCGATACAATCCACACAAAAAACCGAACCAGGTGTTTCCCGGGAAGCACCTGGTTCGGTTTTGAATCAAATTGACCCCAAAACGCCTTTACGAGGCCTTTTGAACGGGATAGCAGATCTCCGTTACATATTCATCCGGATTTTGCGTTTTGTGGGGGCTGATATGGTAGATGAAGAACATGGGTCCGTCAAAGGTATAGCCATTATCCGTTACCCAGGCGGCCACGGCGGCGTTTGCCTCGTCCGTCAGGGCGTAGGAGCCCCGCACAATGGTTGAAGCGACCGTGACCTGCGGCAGCGTACGGAAGCGGACATGCTCCGTATCGGGATAAGCGCCGCGAACGGTTTTCTGAACCTCCACATCCACGTCGGTTTCCTTGAAATCGGCATCGTGAAATACAGCGCAGCAGTAGCAGGGGTTGTCATCCACCAGCTTCAGGACTGCGGTTTCCTCCATCAGCCGGTTCCAGAGGATTCCCTCCTGCTGATAGGAGGGAATCAGCATGCGCAGCGTAGCGGCATAGCGCTGGGGAAAGGTTTTGAGATTGACATCAAATTTCATGGTTGTTACTTCCTTTCTCAGCCGTTTCAGGGCTGAATCCAGAAGCTGTAGCCGGTATGCGGTTTGACGGGAATCCTCCAGCAGCTCGGCCTGCCTGTGCAAAAGCAGGCGTTCCAGGCGCGCGCTGTCCTCGGGCTCGGATAGAATTTGTCCAATTTCCGCCAGTCCGATGCCCATCTCCCTCAAGGCGGTGATTCGCCCTGCAATGGACAGCTGGCCGGCCTGGTAGTAGCGATAGCCGGAAATGGGATCGGTTTGCACAGGGTGGAGCAGACCGATTTCGTCGTAATGCCGCAGCATACGGATACTGACTCTGGATAGCTTTGAAAAATCGCCAATTTTCAGCACTGGGGGTACCTCCATGCAGGGGTGGTGTTGAGCTCGGAATCATCATAAAACCTGACATTGTGAGAGAGTCAAGAGGGTTTTTGCGTTTTTTCATGACGACGTGATTTGATGGCAATGATCAACCGAAAATCAAAACCGGCCGGAGTTCCGAACAGACTCCGGCCGGTTGGGGTTGCATACGGTTCAGGCATAAATGATGAGCAAACCCGCAAGCATGCCCAAAATAACGAAAAATGCGGGCAGCTTGCTGTGATACATCAGGATGGCCTGCGGAAGGATTTCGCCAAACACCACGTACAGCATTGCGCCGCTGGCAAAGCCCAGGCTCATGGCCAGGCCAAGCGTGCCAACGTCGCCCAGCAGATAGCCCAGCAAAGCGCCAATAATGGTGGGCGCGCCGGACAGGGCCGTCATCAGAACCGCCTTCCATTTGGTCATGCCGCCGCTGATTAACGGCACGGAAACCGCCATGCCCTCTGGAATGTTGTGCAAACCGATAATCACGGCCAGCACAAGCGCCGCGCTGCCCATAACGCCCTTGTTGCTGGCATAGGACGCGCCAATGGTCATGCCCTCCGGCACATTGTGCAGCGCGATGGCGCAGGCCATGACCACGCCCGCGATGAACAGGGAAAAGCGGTTATCGTTCTTGGCCTGATGTTGCTCGAAGTGGTCGCTGTGGATGAGCTCGTTCAGGTCGTCCGCCGTTTTGGGATGGTTTTCATCAATGTGCGGAACCTCCGGATTGGTCTTGCGATCAATCAGATAGTTCAGCAGATAAATCACGGCAACGCCCAGCGCGATAGCGCCGGTTACCGTGGGGATGCCCACGCTGGTTGCAATCGCTTCCGTAATCAAATCAAAACAGACAACGCTGAGCATCACGCCGCCGGCGAAGCTCAGCAGCAGGCTGACGGTGCGGTTGGAATCTTTTTGCAGCATCGCGCCAACCAGGCCGCCCAGACCGGTTCCCCCTACGCCTGCAATGGCCGTAGTAATGAGCAATGTACCGATAACGTCCGTAAAGAATCCCTCGTTTCTGCTGGATTGGGGCAAGCCAATTTCCCCCGACAGCATAGCATCATAGCACATCGGAAACAGAAAAACAACGTTTTTGTCGCACTTTGTCACCACATGAAGAAAAGATTTGTTTCTTCCCGCAGTTGCGAAACGCCGGCTTTTTTTTTATAATAGAAAACAATCAACCCAAATCCGGCTTCATGGAGGCGAACGCTGCATGAATATCAGAAACATCAAGGCGCAGCAGGTAACGGAATCGGTGCGCAGGCTGTGCATAAAGGCCAACTGCCACCTGACGCAGGATATCAGGGACCGCATTGCCGCCTGCCGCGCCTGCGAGCCCTTTGCGGTTGCGCAGGGCATTCTGGATCAAATCATCGAAAATGACCGCATTGCGGATGAAAACAATGTGCCTGTGTGTCAGGATACGGGCATGGCCTGCGTGTTTGTCGAGCTTGGACAGGATGTGCATGTGGAAGGCTCTCTGGAGGAAGCCATCCACGAGGGCGTGCGTCAGGGCTATACCGACGGCTACCTGCGCAAGTCCGTTGTGCGCGATCCGCTGGATCGCGTCAATACCGGCGACAATACCCCCGCCATGATTGATTACACCATTGTGCCCGGTGACCAGATCAAAATAACTGTTGCACCCAAGGGTTTTGGAAGCGAGAACATGAGCCAGATCAAAATGCTCAGGCCCTCCGACGGTTTGCAGGGCGTAAAGGATTTTGTGCTTCGGGTGGTGGAGGAGGCGGGGCCCAACCCCTGCCCGCCCATCGTGGTAGGCGTGGGCCTGGGAGGCACGTTTGACAAGGCGGCCTCTCTGGCCAAGAAGGCGCTGCTGCGTCCCGTAAACAGCCCAAACCAGTCCCCCTTCTATGCCGCCCTGGAGGCGGAGCTTTTGCAAAGGATCAACCGGCTGGGCATCGGCCCGCAGGGCTTTGGCGGAAAGACCACCGCGCTGGCGGTGAACATCGAAACCCTGCCCACCCATATTGCAGGACTGCCGGTTGCCGTAAATATCAACTGTCATGTTACCCGACACCAGTCCGAGGTGATTTGAGATGATCAGAAAAATTGAAACGCCCTTTACCCGCGAGGACGCGCGCAGCCTGAAGGCGGGGGACACCTGCCTGATTACCGGCACGATCTACACCGCCCGCGACGCGGCGCACAAGCGCCTGTGCGAGCTGATTGCCCAGGGCAGGGAGCTGCCCATGGATATTCAAAATGCCATTCTTTATTTTGTCGGCCCCACTCCGGCCAGGCCCGGCCAGGTCATCGGCTCGGCGGGGCCCACGACCTCCTACCGCATGGACGCCTATTCCCCCGCGCTGATCGCCATGGGACAAACCGGCATGATCGGCAAGGGCAAGCGGGATGCCGGGGTGATTGCCGCCATGAAGGAATACGGCGCGGTGTACTTTGGAGCTACCGGCGGCTGCGGTGCGCTGCTGTCCCGCTGCATCCGCAAGGCCGAAATGGTGGCGTACGAGGATCTGGGTGCGGAGGCCATCCGCAGGCTGGAGGTAGAGGATTTTCCCGTAACCGTTATCATCGACAGCGAGGGCAACAACCTGTACGAGACCGGCCGTCAGGCCTATCTGAGCTCGCAGCAGGAGGAGCGCGCCTTATGACCGTACAACCGGAAAGCGAGAAAACACCTCTTTGAGCGCGGTGATGGCCGTAAGGGTGTACAGCCTCTGTTCGGGGCCAAGCGCCCAGTCGCTTTGCAGGATATCAAGCAGCTTTTCGGACAGGCCGGCCTTTCGCAGGCTGTCCATCCCCAGGCGGAATTCCTCGTCGCAGGCCTGCGACAGATGGGGATGCACCCTGAGCCAATGATCGATGGGGTTCATATCCCGCCGGGTAGTGCCCGCAATGCGGCGCATCACACGGTCGGCGGCCTTGTTGAGAAGCTCCCTCGCGGGGGAAATATCGATCGGGCCGCAGAACATGGTGGTTGGATACTTGTTGGGCAGCATTTTTTTCATCCATTCACGGTACAGGTTGCGCCGGTAGAGCAGCTGCGGATCCAGCCCGGTTACAAACTGCACAACGTCCTCATCCATAAAGGGCGATACTGTTTCGCACCCGTCCAGAAACATCTGACTGAAATTCTGGCAGGCGCGAAGATGATTGCGGTACTCGCGCAGGCTGAAATGCGCCTGCGAACGCGCACCGTTCGCAATGCCCAGCCGGCTCAGAACGCGCTCGAGACGGCTGCCGCCTTCGCAGGTTATCAGATCCCCCATCAGCTCGCCGCCGCACAGGCCTACGTGCATAATGCCCATGCGGGTTTGATCCAGCAGGCGGGCAATGGTTCTGGCCCCGGTTGAGCCAATGCTGGACTGCTGGCATTCGTTGCAGGCCAGCGCATCGGACAGGCGGGTCATGAACACGGCGGCGTCCATGGGGTAAAACAGATAATCCAGGTGATGGTCAAAGGCAATCTGCTGCGATACGGTGTTGTCGATGGAGTTTGCCTGCGAATAGTTGACGCAGGTGATATTGCGGTCGTACCCGCAGGCGATGGCCTTCAGCAGGCATGCGCGCGAATCCATGCCGCCGGAGAGCGCCATGAAATGCAGATAGCCATACTCGTTATTCTTTTGAAACTGCGCCTGCACGGCAGCGGTAAACAGCCTGTCAAAAACGCGGATGGCATCGTCCAGGGTTTGGGCGGTTTGTGCCTTTTCCGGCTGAATGGGAACAATCTCGGCCGTGCCGCGGGCTTCATCATATACAATGGCCTGATAGGAATCCAGATAGAAAACATCCGCAAGATAGGTTTGATCGCCGAAAAGCGCGCCGCTTTGGCACATGCTTTGCACCGCTGCTTCGCTGATGCAGGGCGTATACCCCTGCGACTCGCTCAGCAGACTCAGCAGATCGCAATAGCTGGACGCGTAGATCAGCTGCGAGTCGCGAAGACAGTAGTACATGGGGCGCCGGGAGAGCAGGTCGTTGGCAACAAGCACCTTATGCGCCTGTTTATCCCATATTACCAGATTGTACTGGCCCTTGAGATGGGCGGTCATGCATGCGCCGTACTGCTCGTAGAGCTGTTGCAGCAGATCAAAGCGCACGTTGCCGCCCTCGGGCCTGGGATGGTTTAGCAAAATGCCGTCGAAATGAATCAGATAACGATCTGTCTGCGCGCATACTTTTTCCTCAGGGAATTTTGTATTTCTTTGCGCATAATGGAAAACCGGGGCCTTGTTACCGGCGATGATACCGCTGATTCCCTTCATTTGTGGCGCTCTCCTTCCGTTTGCGGCTCTACGGAGTATATCATGCGGCTTTTTATGCTGTCAACATCAGCAGGCGGATTGCATCCTGTGCCGGGTTTGTGATAAAATAGTCGCATTCGCTCAAAACATGGAGGAATGTGGTTATGCCAAACTTTTCCCTGAACGACCAGATCTTCTTTGACGCAGCGCAGGCGTTTGAAACGCCGTTTCACCTGTATACGGAGCAGGGCATCCGTCAGACTGCGCGCGGGCTTTGCCGCGCGTTTGAAGGCGTGCCGGGCTTTCGCGAGTATTTTGCGGTAAAGGCGCTGCCCAATCCCAGCATTCTGCGCCTGCTCAGGGAGGAGGGCTGCGGCGTGGACTGCGCAAGCCTTACGGAGCTGATGCTTGCCGAGGCGCTGGGCTTTGCGGGCGAGGATATCATGTTCAGCGCCAACGATGTGCCCCCGCAGGAGTTTCAATACGCCCGCAGGCTGGGCGCGTTTATCAACCTGGATGATATCACCCATGTGGAGGTTTTGCGCGCAAACGGCGGCATCCCGGAGGAAATCTGCCTGCGGTTTAATCCCGGCGGGGAGTTTCGCATTGGCAACGCCATTATGGGAAATCCCGGCCAGGCCAAGTATGGCATGACCCGCCCCCAGCTTACCCAGGCGCTGCTTAAGCTGAAGGCGTACGGCGCAAAGCGCTTTGGGCTGCATTCCTTCCTCAGCAGCAACACCACCGACCAGAATTACTACCCCATTCTGGCAAGGCTTTTGTTTGAAACCGGACGTGAGCTGATGGATGAAACCGGCATGCAGCTAAGCTTTATCAATCTTTCGGGTGGCATCGGCATTCCCTATCTGCCGGATGAGCCCGCGGCAGATATCGACCGCATCGGCGCGGGCGTGGCGCAGGCCTATCGCGAGGTGTTCAGCGCAAACGGCATTGAGGGCGTTGTGATCAAGGCCGAGCTGGGCCGCTACATGACCGGCTCCAACGGCTGGCTGGTAACCCATATCCGCAACGAAAAAAACACCCACAAGCATTACTGGGGGCTGGACGCCAGCGCGTGCGACCTGATGCGCCCCGCCATGTACGGCGCGTACCATCATATTACCGTGCCGGGCAAGGAGCATCTGCCCCATACCGACATGGCGGATGTAACCGGCAGCCTGTGCGAAAACAACGACAAGTTTGCCATCGACCGCATGCTGCCGCCCTGTGAAATTGGCGATGTGATGGTGATCCACGATACCGGCGCGCACGGCCTGAGCATGGGCTACAACTACAACGGCAAGCTGCGCTGCGCAGAGGTGCTTTACAGGGAGGACGGCAGCTTTCAGCTGATCCGCCGCGCCGAAAAGCCGATGGATTACTTTGCCACGCTGGATATGGATCCGGCATGGGAAAAGCTGAATCAGATGAAATAAACAGAAACTGCCTCACGAAACCAGCCGTGAGGCAGCTTTTGTTTTGATTTTAGCCCTTTTTATGCGTTGGGCTCCTGCTGAAATTTGACGTTTACGCCGTTTACCTCCACATCGCCGTCGGCCAGGACAAGAATGTAGGGTTTGCCGTCGATGACGCGGGTCTGGATCAGGTCGCTGCGGTCGGGCGCAACCTTGATGGAAACGCTGGGGGTGGAAACGCTGAACTGCCTGGGCGCAACCACGTTTACCGCCGGAATTTCGGTGTGGGCGCCAAAGGCCTCGGCGTATTTTTCCTCAAAAACCTGCGCGCGCTCCTCGGATACGCCGCAGCCCTCCAGCACCTGTCGCACCTCCTGCCCGGTCAGGCAAAGGGGCTCGGCGGTTTTGTCGGCCTTTTGCTCCTCCAGCCGGGTGCGTACGGTTTCGTGCACAGCCTGCAGAACATCCAGGCTGCATTCATCCTCCAGCGCGGTTTGCAAAACGGTTTGAAAGGTTTCCTGCTGCTGCGCGGCAGGCATGGGCAGCTCTGCGCCGAAAACGTTTTGCACAAAGGACTCGTGCGCATCCGCGCTGTCGCGGGTATAGAACACGGCCTTGTAGATGTTGGCGCTGCGCTCCTCATAGGCGGGAAACAGAAAGCCCAGATCCGGCGCGCCTACCACCCAGTCCGCCATGCGGGTATGAAACTCGTTTTCGGTAAGAAAGTAGCTGAGCGTGGGCTTGGTTTGCTTTACGGGGCAGATGCAGCACAGGATGTAGCTGAAAAGATCCGTGGACTGCTCGCTGTCGGTTTCGCCGTTTTCGTTTTGGTAGGGCACGTCGTAGCCGTCGTGCAAAAGCAGAATCAGATAATTGCTGGCGGCTTGCTGCTCGGTAACGGACTGGGCGTTTGCCAGGCCGAGGGCGCGAATGCTGTCTATCACGCGCTCGTAAAACGCGTTTACCGCTTCTTCATCGGTCAGCGCGCTTTCGCGAAGCGTGCTGAGGATGCGGTGCTCCTCGCCCTCCATGGCCTGCATGGCGGTAAACTCCATCTCCTGCAGATTTTGGCCCGGCGTGCCGGAAAGCACGCGCCGGAACAGCGCCATGTATTTTTCGTTTTCCTCCGCGGGCAAATGGAACACCGGCTGGGCAAAGGTGGAAATCACCTGCCCATCGTAGCTTACATAGCAGCCGCGAATGACGGTCGGGTTGCGCTTGTCGGGGTTCAGCCTGCGCTTGAGCTGGGAAAGATCGCGCTGATTCATCTTTACCAGTTCACCTGCCAGCGGGTGCTGTAGCCGGTGCTGTTTTCGGTATCCTGCTCCTTGTCCGGGTTGTAGGCGGAATGGGCCGCATGCTCGGCCAGCAGCTCGTCAAAGCGGGCGGAATCGAAGGGAATGTCCACGGGCTGGTTGCCGGTCCACTGGCTCAGATAGGCCGCGTTGGACAGCGTAAGCTCGTAAAGCGCATCCGGGCCGGGCGCCAGAAGCTCCTCGCCGTAGAGGATGGCGTTGGTAAAGTTCTGCAGGATGCCGGCGTGGGCGGTCTCCTTGTGATCGGGGGTGATTTCGATGATCTCGCCCTCAAACTTGGGGGAGTTGACGGTTTCGGTTACGCAGATATCGCGTTCGCTGCGGTTGAGCTTCCACCACTTGAGCAGGCCGTTTTCCAGAACCAGCTTGCCAAGCGTGCCAGAAATTTCCAGCCGGTTGGTGCCGGGGCATTCGCCGGTGGTGGTAATGAACAGGCCGGTAGCGCCGTTGGCGTAGCGCGCCATCAGCGTGGCGTCATCCTCCACCTCAATGTTGTGGTACTTGGCGATATCGCAAAAGGCGGTCAGCTGCACGGGCATGCCGCAGATCCACTGCCACAGGTCCAGGTTGTGGGGCGCCTGGTTGAGCAGCACGCCGCCGCCCTCGCCCGCCCAGGTGGCGCGCCAGCTGCCGGAGTCGTAATAATGCTGGCTGCGGTACCAGTTGGTGATAATCCACACGGAGCGCTTCAGCTCGCCCAGCTGGCCGCTGCGAACGATTTCGCGCGCCTTGGCAAACAGGGGATTGGTGCGCTGGTTGAACATGATGCCAAACACCCGGTCGGTGCCTTTGGCCACTTCAATCAGCTTTTTGACGGCGGTAATGGTGACGTCGCCGGGCTTTTCGGTGAGGGTGTGAAGGCCGTTTTGCAGCGCCTCGATGGCGATCTGGGCATGCAGGCGATGAGGCACGGCGATGAGCACCGCGTCGATCAGGCCGCTGCGGATCATTTCATGATAGTCGGAAAAACGGGGAACATCCGGGCAACGCTCCTGGCACAGCGCAAGACGGGAGGGATCGCTGTCGCACAGCGCGCCCAGCACCAGCCCCTGGATGCGGCCTTCGGAGATGCAGGCCATGTGCGCAGAGCCCATGTTACCAATGCCGATGATACCGATGCGTACGTTTTCCATCTTTCTTACTCCGTTTCGTTGGATAGTGATCGTGCGGTGTTGAAACTCCGCATTTGTTTCCAGTGTACTGTCATTATTTTACCGCAAAACCCAATGCAATCGCATTGCGCTTTGGAACGTAATACATTGCAAATATAATCATTTCTGTGCTACACTGTGGAGGGGTGATTGGCGATGAACGAACGGCTGAGGTATTGGGATAACGATCTTTCCTTCCATTATCATCTGGATGCGCATCCCGTGCCGGAATCCTTTGCCATGCATACGCACCAGATGTGCGAGATCTATCTGTTTCTCAATGGCAGAGCCAGCTTTCGCATCGAGGGCAGCGAATACCGCCTGGAGCGGGGCGACCTGCTCATTATGCGCCCGGCGGAGGCGCACTGCATCCAGGTGCAGCCCGATCTGCCCTACGAGCGCATGTCCATCCACTTTGAGCCGTCCCTGTTTGACCGTATCGACCCGGAGCACCGCCTGCTGAAGGTGTTTCTGGACCGCGAGGCGGGGCGCTTTAACCGCTTTGCAGCGGCGGAGTTTCCCGATCAGAACTGCCGCGTGATGCTTACCCGGCTCATGCAGCCGGAAAACCAGCAGCGGCTGGACATTCTTTCCGCGCTGCTGGCGCTGCTCAACCAGCTGTACCATCTGTACCGGCAGCGGGGGCAGAGCGCGCCGGCCACCGAGGGCTCGCTTTTGTTTCAGGTGATCCGCCACATCAACGATCATCTGTCCGAGCCGCTCTCGCTGGATAGCCTGTGCGAGCAGTTCTACCTTAGCAAGCCCCAGCTGTGCCGCTCCTTCAAGCGCACCACCGGCGCGTCCGTCGGCGAATACATTACCGCCAAGCGCCTGCTGCAGGCGCAGTCCATGTTGCGCGCGGGCTCGCCGCCCACGCATGTGTGCACCGCCTGCGGGTTTAACGATTATTCCGCGTTCTACCGCGCTTACCGCAAGCACTTTGGCGTAAGCCCCAAGCGTACCCAGCAGGGGTAGCGCTCAATACTCCTGCCAGCTTACCTGGCCGTTCTCCCAGCGGATGTCCACATGCGTGCCGCGCCTTGTGCGCAGGCCGTGCACAAAGCCTTTTTTCCATGCCGTGGGCAGGGCGGGCAGAATGAGCGGTTCACCCTGCGGGGTGGATTGCAAAAGCATTTCCGCAATGCCTGCGCAGGCGCCAAAGTTGCCGTCGATCTGGAAGGGCGGATGGGCGTCCAGCAGGTTGAGATAGGTGCCGCCGTCGGTCCAGCCGCGCGGCCCTTCTTTTTTTTGCGGATTCCGGCCCTCCACGCTGCGCAGCTGGTTATCCAGCAGGTGCAGGGCGTGGTCGCCGTCGCGCAGCCTTGCCCACTGGTTGATGCGCCAGCCCATGGCCCAGCCGGTGCTTTCATCGCCGCGGCGCAGGAGGCTGTTTTTGCAGGCCTGGGCCAGCTCCGGCTGGTTCTCCAGGGTGATGCTGCGGCCGGGGTGCAGGCCGTAGAGGTGGGAGATATGGCGGTGATGGATTTCGCATTCCTCGTACTCCGCGTCCCACTCCATCAGCGTGCCCAGGGAGGTAATGCCGGGGCGGGCCAGCCTGGGAAGGGCGCTGCGGATCTGAGAGACAAGCCCGTCGCTTTCTTCCAAAACGGCAGCTGCCTGCAGCACGATGTCAAACAGATCCTCCACGATGGCCTGCGTCATGGTGGAGGCGCGGGCCACGGCGCACGCCTCCCCGTTTACCCGGAAGGCATTTTCCGGCGAGGTGGAGGCAGGCAGGATCAGACGGCCATTGCCGTCCTCCGTCAGCTGGGACAGGCAGAACGCCGCCGCCTCGCGGATGACCGGCCAGCCCTCCTGACGCAGCCACTGCCCGTCCCGGGTGTACTCGTACTGCTCCCACAGGTGACGGCACAGCCACGCCGCGCTCATCTGCCAGGGGGCATAGCGCGCGGTGCCCCGGCGGTGCGCGCCCACGGGCGTGGACATGCGCCACAGATCCACATTATGGTGCGCGGTAAAGCCCGGCGCGTGGTAGTAGCTGCGCGCGGTGCGGCGGCCGCTTTCGGCCAGCTCCGCAATCAGCCGGCACAGGGGCTCGGTGCACTCCGGCAGATCCACCATCAGCGTGGGCCAGTAGTTCATCTGGGTGTTGATGTTGACGGTGTAGTTGCTGTTCCACGGCGGAACCAGCCGGTCGTTCCAGATGCCCTGCAGGTTCATGGCCTGCGTGCCGGGGCGGGAGGCCGCGATGGTAAGGTAGCGGCCAAAGTGGAAATACAGCGCGTAGAGGTTAAGATCCTCCTGGCCGTTTTCGTGGCGGTAGAGGCGCTCGTCGGTGGGCAGCAGGCCCTCTTCGCCGCCATCCAGCTCAAAATCCACCCGGCTGTACAGGGCGGCGTGGTCGGCCGTATGGCGGGCCCTGAGGGCCGCAGCGTCAAAGGCGGAGGCAGCGCGCAGCTCGTCGCGGCAGCGCTGGCGGTATTCGCGCCCCTCCAGCACGGGGTGACGGTTCCAGCCGTTGAAGCTGGTGCGGGCGTTGAACAGCAGGGTGGCCCAGGTGGCGTGCTCCACCGCCAGCCCGTCCCCGCCTGCGCGCACCGTGCCGTCGGTGCGCACCTGTACCTCGGCATGGAAGGCCATGCCCTTCTCCGCATCGCTCTCGCCGTAGGTCAGGCATTCCTCATCGTGGCTGCGCCCGTATTCCCAGCGCATGACGGGCGCGTTGCCCTCAAAGAACACCGCGTTGCCTTCGACCCCGGCCTGCACACGCAGCTGCGAGCACAGCTGCACCTCAAAGCCAAAGGGGCTGCCGCCGGTCAGATGCACCACCATCGCCTGATCCGGCTGGCTGATGAAGGTCTCCCGCGTGTACTGCACGCCGTCGCAGGTATACCGCGTGGTATGCACGCCTGTGGACAGATCCAGCTCCCGGCGGTATGCTTGCGCGTCGTTTCCGTGGTGCAGGCGCAACCGCAGATCGCCCAGGGGCAGATAGGCCTGCGACCACAGGCCGGTAAAGCGGTCCTCCAGCACATGCTGCGCCTCCATCAACCGGCCTTCCAGGGCCAGCGCCCTCGCCTCCTGCAGGGCGGCGTAGGCGTCCGGCTGATCATAAAAGGTGGGATAGCCCGTCCAGAGGGTATCCTCGTTGAGCGCGATGCGTTCATCCGCAACGCCGCCAAAAACCATCGCGCCCAGACGGCCGTTGCCAAGGGGCAGCGCCTCGTTCCAGCTGCGCGCGGGCTCGCGGTACCAGAGCATGTTTCGTCCGTTATTCATAGGGTACCTCCGTTATACATTCAGCTGGCGGCTGACGCGCTGCTCTCCGCGGCTGCGGTAGCACAGGCGGTATTCGCTACTGTACTCGCCTGCGTCAAGCACCAGTGTCATTTCGGTAGCGCATACATCGGGCAGCACCCAGTTTACGCTGGGGCCGATGCGGTTTTCATCCGCTTCGCCGCTGTTCCAGCAAAGCAGGGGATAGGTGGTATCGCCCAGGCGGAGGGAAGCCTCCACGTGGAGCTGAGCGCTGCGGTGGGTATCGTTGAGCAGCCAGAGCTGGGCGGTAAAGGTTTCGCCGGCCTTCCAGTCAAATTTGGGAATGCGCGCGCTGGCCATGACCGGGCGAAGCGCGGCCTGAACGGCGTAATAGGCGGGCTTTGCTTTGGTGGGATAGGTTATCAGGCTGTTGCCCGCCGCGGTAATCCAGGGCTCGCAGTAGCACCAGTTGACGGCCATGGCGCAGTAGGGCGCCTGGCGGCGGGCTTCCTCAAAGACGGCCTTGTAACCCTCGCATTGCAGCCAGGTGGACAGGTCGATCAGCTTTTGCAGGCTGTCCAGCGGCTGCTGGGCGTAGCGCTCCAGCACATCGCGGCACAGCCAGCGCTCGTCGCCCCATGCGCCAAACGCGTGGTGAAGCGGCCAGCTGCCCCTGTTCTGAATGGGAAACAGCTCCCCGGGCGGAATAATCTGCCGCAGGCTTTCCAGATCGGTGATTCCCGGCACGCCAAACTCGGTGTAGGCGGTGTTGCGGGCGTTTTGAAACAGGGTGAACACGTCGCAGCAGGCATCCGGATCGTAGAAGGTATAGCCGCCGTGCGCCATGCCAAACACGGGCGAGGTCATCAGGAAGGGCGCTTTGGGATCCAGCTCGTAGCACAGCTTGTTAAGCAGCCTCAGCGGCAGCGACTGGTCCGTCATCATGGACCAGTTGTTGAACAGCTCGTTTCCGCCGCAGTACAGCACCACCGACGGATGGCTGCGAAGCGAGCGGAGGATGGCGCCGGCCTCCTGTTCCAGCACGCTCAGATAATGCGCGTCATCCGGGTAGCAGTTGCATGCCAGCGGAAACTCCACCCACACCATGATGCCCAGCTCATCGCAGCAGTCGTAAAACGCCTGCTTGCTGATGCCCGATCCGCCCCAGCAGCGAAAGAGGTTCATATGCGCGTCGTGCGCCAGATGCACAAGGGTCTCGTAGCGCTGGCGTTCGATGTGGCCATTGTAGATATCGGGATTGACCCAGTTGCTGCCCTTGGCAAACACCCTGCGGCCGTTCAGCTCCAGCTGGATGGGCGCAACGCTGCGCCCTTTGGGAAAACGGCTGGGCTCGTCCCAGGCGCCCTGGGTCATCACCAGGCGCGCGTTTCGCAGGCCAAAGCGCCCCGTCACCCGGTGCCCGGCCGTGCGGGCTACGTAGGTATACAGCGCGGCCTCGCCCTGGCCGTTGCACCACCACAGACGCGGGTTTTCCAGCACAAAGCAATCGCCCGTGCCAAGCGGGTTTCCGTCGGGATCAAACAGGGCAATCTCCACCGGCGCGGCGCAGTCCACCTCAAAACGGATGTCGGCGCGGGTCAGATCCTGGCTGAGGGTGTAGAAGGGCTCGCAGCGGGCAATGTAATCCGCCGTGCGGGTTTCCACATACGCCTCCTGCCAGATGCCCGAAACCAGCATGCGCGGGTGCCAGTCCCAGCCGTAGCACACGGGCGGCTTGACGCTGTCCTGCGCCTGCGCGCGGTCCGCAAAGGCCGACCGGCTGCTTTTGGGGTGGGGGTGAATGCGCACGGTCAGCTCGCTGTCCCCGGGCTGCAGGGGGATTTCCACGCGGGTAAACATGCCCTCGTGGCTTTTCCTCAGCACGCCGTTTACCAGAAGATCAAACCGGTAGTCGATGCCCTCGGCCACAAAGAAGGCCTGCTCGCCCGCCGCGCAGGCGGAGGGCAGCGCGGCGCGGTACTCCCAGGTATAGTTCTCGGTCTGTTCAAAGAGGGTTACGTTTTCGGCGTAGTTGATATCGCCCCAGCCCATCATGCGGCCGTAATCATACTGCACATTGCCGGGAACCCGGGCGGGAAACCATGGGGACGGTCCGTCCTCACGCAGGGCGCGGGCCTGCCAGTCAAGCGGAAACCTCATTGGAATGCACTCCTTATTGCAGGATGTTTTTTGCGCGGAATCTTCTGATGCACAGTTTACCAATTTCCGGGGCAAAGCGCAAGGGAAAAAACAGTTTTGGCTTCGCCATTGCAGGCGTTGCGCCGTTGTGTTACAATAGCCACAGCAATGCAAAGGTGGGGTTGTGATGAATACCAAAGCGTTTGAAGGCGTAAAGCGCGAGCTGGATGATCTGACAAAGCAGGGCCTGCCCCTGTGCGGCATTACGGTAAGGCAAAACCATGAAAAGCTGTTTGAATACACCCGGAGCCTGGAGCAGGATCAGCGGGTGTTTCTCTACAGCTGCTCCAAGCCCCTGACCATCGCGGGCGCCATGCGCCTGTGGGAGCGCGGGCAGATCGGTCTGGACGACCCGGTGGCGAAATACCTGCCCGCCTATGCCGGGGCCTATCTTATGAAGGACGGGGTGAAAACGCCTCCGTCCACGGAAATGACCATCCGCCATCTGATGACCATGACGGCGGGGCTGAACTACGAGCTGAACGCGCCGCCCATTTGCCGCACCATCGAAAACGGCGGCACGGACACGCTGTCGGTTGTCAATGCGTTTGTCCAGTCGCCGCTGGATTTTTCGCCGGGCGACCGGTATCAGTACAGCCTGTGTCACGATGTGCTGGCCGCGGTTGTGCAGGTGGCGGCGGGCAAGCCCTTTGGCCGGTACATGCACGAGGAGGTCTTTGAGCCGCTTGGCATGAGCCGCACCTCCTACCGCTGGCAGCAGGAGGAAATCGCTCCCCAGTACCGCTTTGACGGGGAAACGCGCCGGTTTGAGCCCATTCCCAAAGCCTGCGCCTACTGCCTGACGGAGGAATACGAAAGCGGCGGCGCGGGCGTGGTCAGCACGCTTCACGATCTGTCGCTGTTTGTGGATGCGCTGGCCTGCGGCGGCACGTCGGCCAGTGGCTACCAGCTGCTCAAGCCCCAGACCATCGATCTCATCCGCACCGAGCAACTGCCGCACCTGGCCCGGAACCCGGCCTTTGAGTGCCCTGCCGGGGCGGATTACGGCTACGGCCTTGGCGTGCGCACACGCGTGCGCATGGACGGCGGCCAAAGCTCCCACCCTGGTGAGTTTGGCTGGGACGGCGCGGCGGGCAGCTTTGAGCTGGCCGATCCCGCCAGCGGCGTATCCATCGCCTTTGTAACCCATGTGCGGGAGTGGTACTCCATCCGGCCGCTGTTTCACCTGCCCATCCGCGACCGCGTATTTGAGGCGATCAACGCAAAATAAAGGAGGCTCAGCCTGTGAACAAAATCACTTTGAACCCCGAACGCAGCAAGGGCGTCATCAACAAAAATATCTACGGCCATTTTTCCGAGCATCTGGGGCGGTGCATCTATCAGGGCCTGTTTGTGGGTAAGGACAGCCCCATCCCCAATGTGAACGGCATGCGCAGCGATGTGGTGCAGGCGCTCAAAAAAATCGGCGTGCCGGTGCTTCGCTGGCCGGGCGGCTGCTTTGCCGATGAATATCACTGGGAGGATGGCATCGGCCCGCAGGAGAGCCGCAAGCGCATGGTCAACACCAACTGGGGCGGCGTGGTGGAGGACAACTCCTTTGGCACGCACGAATTTCTGGAGCTGTGCCGCCAGATCGGCTGCGAGCCCTACATCAACGCCAACGTAGGCTCCGGCACGGTGCGCGAAATGGCCGAGTGGGTGGAATACCTGAACAGCGAGGGCGATTCCACCGTGGTTAAAAAGCGCTGGGCCAATGGGCGCAAAGAGCCCTGGGGCGTTAAATACTGGGGCGTTGGCAACGAAAACTGGGGCTGCGGCGGCAACATGCGCCCCGAGTACTACGCCGATGAATACCGCCGGTATCAGACCTACTGCCGCGACTATGGCGCCAACAGGCTGTACCGCATTGCCTGCGGCCCCAGCGAGGATGATTACAACTGGATGGAAGTGCTCATGCAGCGCGCAGGCCGCTATATGGACGCCATTACCATGCACTACTACACCATGCGCGGCCCCTGGAGCGAGAAAAAGGGCAGCGCCACCGGGTTTGACAAAACCGATTTTTACCGGATGCTGGTGCGCTCGCAGCGGATGGATGAAATCATCACCGGCCACAGCGCCATCATGGACCGGTACGATCCCGAAAAGCGCGTGGGGCTGATTGTGGATGAATGGGGCGCCTGGTACGAGGTGGAGCCCGGCACCAACCCCGGCTTCCTCTACCAGC
>JAEDGL010000203.1 GCA_016297535.1 Clostridia bacterium
GGATCTGCACGGGTACAGGAGGACAGGTTTTTCCGGTCAGGAGGCCTTCTATCATAGAGGTATTATGTGTCATGAGCGCCTCACTCATGAGGTGAAGAGCATCCCCAAGCCACAGCAGCCGTTGCGGAAGCGTATAGCTTCGTTTTTGCAGAAAAGAAATGAGCCATAGGCGGATTTCCTCTTCACGTCCTGCATCTTCAAAATGATATTGGCGAGTCGGAAGCTCAGGAACATCAATGGACAGCTGTGTTTTGAGAAAACGCATTGGTTCCTGTTTGCGAAGCAGCAGTTCGATGGCTGCCTCGCAGCTGTTTGCGCAGGAGCATTCAAAGACGCCATCGTTCCGAACCCCGCGCGGATACAGTCGGCACACAGCAGCCAGCACTTCGTCGCCGAGCTCTGCATGCAAAGCACAGCGTCCGTCCTCCATGCGCATGGGACACTAACCATCATAACGCGGAGAAATCTGCGCGTATCCCTCTGGTGTCGGGTGCTCGGCAATATGAAGGGAAATATCAATTTTTCTTTTCAGTTGAGGAGAACAATCCAGACTGAGCAGTTTGAAGTAATCCGTCAAAGAAAAGTGATTGGCCAACCGACACAGCACGCGGAACGGCAATCTCCCATTTTGCAGGAAAACGAAGAAAAGTAATCCGGGACAAGAAATTCGTGTTTTTCTTTCATATGATCCCTTCAAAGGCTGATTTGTGCGTTGCTTCGGTCGATTCCTTTCAGCAAGGGCTGAATCTTTGCTGCCAATGCATCCACCTGTTCTGCGCAGCGGCCAATGTAGAGCGAAGGTTCCAGCAGCTCGTTCATTTCGCCTTCCGAAAGCCCGAAAGCGGATTCAGCTGCCAATCGCGCAAGCAGATCGCACGTTTCGCCGTTTTTCATTTTTGCCGTTGCTTCCATGGAGCATTTGCGAATGATCTCATGCAGCTGCTGCCTGTCGCCGCCGCGCTTGACAGCTTCCATCAGCAAGTTTTCCGTCGCCATAAAAGGCATGAATTCCCGTACGGTTTTTTCGATGACCTTTTCGTTTACATGCAGACCATCCGTTACGTTCTGCGTCAACCGCAAAATGGCGTCCGCGCACAGGAAGCCCTCCGGCATGGAAATGCGCCGGTTGGCGGAATCATCCAGTGTGCGTTCCAGCCATTGAGTGGAGGCTGTCATGGGAGCATTCATGGCGTCGGCCATCAAATAACGTGCCAGAGAACAGATGCGCTCGGAACGCATTGGATTGCGCTTGTATGCCATGGCAGAAGAACCAATCTGATTTTTTTCAAAAGGCTCTTCGATCTGCCGGTCATGCTGCAGAAGACGGATGTCACTGGCCATGCGATGGCAGCTCTGTGCAATGGAAGAAAGACAGTTCAGGATGCGGCTGTCAACCTTGCGGGGATAAGTCTGGCCGCAAACGTCAAAGCAGGAAGAAAATCCAAAATCAGATGCAATGAGATGATTCATTTGATCGATCTTTTCTGTGTCGCCTTCAAACAGCTCCACAAAGCTGGCTTCTGTACCGGTCGTTCCGCGGCAGCCGAGAAAATGAATGTTCGAAATGGCAAAGTCGATCTCGTCCAAATCGGAAAGAAAATCCTGCAGCCACAACGCAGCACGCTTTCCCACCGTTACCAGCTGTGCAGGCTGGTAGTGAGTATATCCCAGCGTTGGCAGCGCCTTGTACTGCTGAGCAAAATCCGTAAGATTGGCAATGACTTTCAGCAGTTCACCGCGCAGATAGCGCAGACCATCCCGGTAGAGGATCAGATCGGCATTGTCCGTGACATAGCAGCTGGTTGCACCCAGATGAATAATACCAGCCGCAGAAGGCGCAGCCTTACCAAATGCGTACACATGCGCCATCACATCATGGCGCACCTCCTTTTCCCGCTGACGGATGCATTCATCGTCAATGTCCGTCACATGCGCAGCCAGTTCGTCCACCTGCTCCCGCGTGATGGGCAGCCCCAGTTCCATTTCAGCCTTTGCAAGAGAAACCCAAAGCTTGCGCCATGTCAGTGTGCGGGTTTCGGGAGAAAAGAGACGGAGCATATAGTCGGAAGCGTAACGGGAGGATAGGGGCGATTCGTAATAGTGGTTCATGGGATGATCCTCATTTCCTGATGATAATACTGTTGCGTTCGGGTCCTACGGATACATAGGTGATGGGGCAATGAATAGCTTCCTCAATCGCTTCTACATATCTGCGTGCAGCAAGCGGAAGCTCGTTCCACTTCCTTATGTCAGACAGGTCGCACATCCAGCCGTCCATCCATTCAATGACCGGCTTTGCACCGGCGAGCGCTGCCGGGAAGGGAAACTGATCGGTTTTCTCACCGGAAAGCTCGTAGTGCGAGCAGACCGGGATTTTATCCATATAGCTCAGCACGTCCAGCTTGGTCAGTGCAATTTCCGTTGCGGATTGCACTTCCACGCCGTAGCGGGTTGCTACCAGATCGATGGGACCCACCCGGCGCGGGCGGCCTGTTTTGGCTCCATATTCGCCGCCTGCTTCACGAAGCAATTCGGCTTCTTCACCAAACATCTCGCACACAAACGGGCCTTCGCCCACGCAGGTGGAGTACGCTTTCACTACGCCTACCACACGGTCGATTTTGGCAGAAGGGAGCCCGCTGCCAATGGGCGCATAGGCTGCGGTGGTGCTGGAGGAGGTGGTGTAGGGGTGGATGCCATAATCCAAATCGCGCAGAGAGCCGAGCTGTGCCTCGAACAAAATCTGTTTCCCATCGCACTGCGCTTTTTTCAGAAAAGCACCTGTATCGCAGATGTACGGCTTGATCTTTTCACAATAGTCGCTGAGCCATTTTTTGATTTGATCCATGCTGCAGGGGGAGGTGCCGTATACCTTTGTCAGCGTCAGGTTCTTCCACTCCATCAGATCCATCAGATGGGCGTGCAGCTGTTCCGGATAGAACAGTTCGCCTGCCAGCACGGTTTTTTTCTGATACTTATCTGAATAGAAGGGGGCGATTCCCTGTTTGGTGGAGCCGAACTGCTTATCAGCAAGACGCTTTTCCTCCAGTTCATCCAGCATACGGTGCCAGGGCAGAAGAAGGGAAGCGCGGTCGCTGATTTTCAGATTGTCCGGCGTGAGCGTCACGCCCTGCGCCATCACCTGCTGCATTTCATCCCACAGGTTTTCCGGATCGAGCGCCACGCCATTGCCCAGAATGTTCACCACGCCTTTGCGGAAAATTCCGGAGGGCAGCAGATGCAGCGCAAATTTGCCATGCTCGTTGATGACAGTATGTCCTGCGTTTCCGCCACCCTGATAGCGAACAACCACATCGTAATCCTGCGTCAGCAGATCCACCATGCGGCCCTTGCCCTCATCGCCCCAGTTGATGCCTAC
>JAEDGL010000204.1 GCA_016297535.1 Clostridia bacterium
CCTCCCTCATCATCTGCTACGCTCCCTGCATCAACCATGGTATCAACATGGGCCATGCCCAGGCTGAAATCAAGAAGGCTGTGGAGTGCGGCTACTGGAACCTGTACCGCTTCAACCCCGATCTGGCCGCGCAGGGCAAGAATCCCTTCACGCTGGACAGCAAGGAGCCCAGCGGCGACTATCAGGAGTTCATCAAGTCCGAGAACCGTTACGCTTCTCTGGCCAAGATGTTCCCCGCCGTTGCCGACGGTCTGTTTGCCCAGAACGAGGTGGACGCCAAGAACCGTTACCTCAAGTACAAGACCCTGTCCGCTCAGGACTAATGCTTTCGCCCGGAGCCCCTTGCGGGGCTCCGGGTACACAAAGAGCCGTGATCCTTTTGGATCACGGCTCTGCTGTTTATCTCTGCCTTAGCGGATGACAACGATCTCCATGGCGGTAATCTGCGCAGGAAGGCTGCGGCTCATGATACCGTTATAGTATACGGTAACAATGTCATCGTCCGCCCACTCGATGGCGGATTCGCTCAGCAGCTCGGCAGCGGGCACAGCGGTTTCCTCGGCCAGCTCGGCGTCCTCCAGCACAACGGCGTCCTCGCCGGTTTCCCCGGAAAGAATGCCGGTGGTTTCCTCATCCGTCTCAGTGTCAGCTTCGCCGGCGGATTCTTCGCCGGTTTCCCCGGCAGTTTCCCCGGCAGTTACTTCGGTGGTTTCTTCGGTGATTTCCTCAGCGGTTTCTTCGGCCTCCTCTTCAGCCTCTGCCTCGGGCGCATCCTCCACAACGATGATTTCCTCGCTGATCAGGGTATCCTCCGCCAGCTTCACCTCGTACTCCACGCCGTCCGCATCGGTAAGGGTAAAGCCCTCCCCGGTAAGGTTGCTGACGCAGCCGCTGATCAGGGGCAGCACGATGTGGCTGGCCGTTACCTGGCCGGGCAGGCTGAGCGCCATCACGCCGTTAAAGTACACGGTGATGGGCATGCCGGCGTACACATGACGCATGTCATCGCTCAGGTGAACGATAACCTCGCCAAAGGTATCGTCGTTCATCAGGATGGAGCCGTCCTCCAGCACCTCGGCAACGCTGCCGGTGAGCACGTTGCAGGCAACGCGGTCGGCATGCACCTGCGGGGGCAGGCTGAAGGTCATGCGGCCATCATACTCCACATACACGTACTGGCCAACGGCCAGCTCGCCCTCCATGAGGTCGCCATCCCACACGGTGGCCTCGCTGGTGTTGATCATTACCTCGCCCTGCTGGATATCCTGCATCACAAAGCCGCCGTCCACCAGCTCGGTTACAAGGCCTTCCAGCAAAGCAAACGGTTCTTCCGCCATGGCGGCAAAAGGCATAGCGGCCAGCATAGCGATGGTCATCAGTACAGAAAGAAACTTTTTCATTCTTGGGTTCCTCCTTGTTGGTGATTGCCCCGTTCAAAACGCTTTCGCATGGGGCTTACATCAAGAACAAACGACAAAGCGCGCGGGTTTGTTCCCCAAATAAACATAAGTTTTTTTCCATCAAAGGAAATGGGCGCGCTTCCGTGGACGGTTTCTTGACTTGCATATACAGGTTTGATAGAATGAGAAAGAAAAAATTTCCGCAAAAGAAAGCGGGCGATGAAACGATGAAAATTCCCTTTTCCGATGGCAAACCGCTTGAAAAAAGCAACCGGCTGTGCGTTTCGCAAAAAGGACTGGCCAGGGCCCTGATCATTTTGTTCTGCCTGATGCTGGTTCCGCTGGTGCTGATTGCATTTTACAATTATCCGGCGGATGATGATTTTCCCTATACATATGCCGCCAGCATGGCCTGGGTGGAAACCGGATCCCTGTGGGCGGCAGCCAGGGGCATTGTTGAAAAGATGGTGTATAACTACCAGAATCATTTCGGCCTGTTCATGCATCCGCTTTACAATGCTACTAATACCCTGATCTTTGGCGTGCAATACTATTTTTTGAACAACTGGTACGTTTTGGCGCTGATTTGCCTGAGCGTTGGGTATTTTTTGAAGGGCGTTCTGTGCCGGCTGCTTGGCGCGGGCAAAAGCGCGTTCTGGATTGTGTATGTGGCGGTGATGGTGCTGGTGCTGCAGTTTATGCCCTGCATTGGCGAGGGAGTATACTGGCATGCGGGATCCAACCACACCTTTTCGGCCATGATGCTGTTGCTGCTGCTGGGGCTGCTGATCCGCACGCATTTTGAGCAGAGCCGCCCGCGCGCCATCTGGCGCATGGTCTGCATGGTGGTGTGCTGCGCATGCGTGGGCGCGGTTGAATACAGCACCCTGCTGGGCGGCGCGGTGCTGCTGGCGCTGCTTACGCTGTGGTCGCATGGCTTAAAGAGCAAAAGCAGACCGTATTTTGTGTTCAGCCTGTGTGTGCTGGCGGTGGTGATTGTCATTTTTGCGCTGTCGCCCGGCAATGCCAAGCGTCAGGCGGTGGTGGGCGATCCGCTGCCGCCGGTGCAGGCAGTGGTGATCTCGGTGCTGGATTCGTTTGATCTGGCGGGGCAATGGCTGTCTCCTCATCTGTTTGCCATGCTCATGCTGATTGTGCCCGTGATGTGGAAGCCGCTTCGGGATAGCCCCTTCCGCTTTGCGCATCCGCTGCTTGCGTTTATGACCGGCTACGGGCTGTTCTCGGCGGCCCTTGTGCCGGGCGTGTACTCCAATTACGGGTATGGAGCCGGACGGTACATGAACGTGCTGTTTTTCTATTTTCTTGTCATGGCGATTGGCAGCGTTCTGTATCTGGAGGGCAGCCTGATCCGCTATCTGCAGCAGCACGAAACCGAAGAAAACGCGTCGCTGCTCAAGGCTCTGGCTCATCTGGGCGAGCGGTTTACGGCGCTGCATCTGGCGCTGTGCGTTTTCTTTCTGGCGCTGGGCGGATTTTCAACCACAATCATGAACAAATCCTCCCTTAGCGCGATCCAGTCGCTGGTAACGGGCGAGGCGGCGCAGTTCCGCGCGGAAATGGCGGAGCGAGAGGAATACATCCGCGTAACGGACAGCGATGTGGTGGATGTACGGCCGCTTTCGGTGCGTCCCTATGTGTTCAAGGATGACAAGCTGCCCTGGCAGGGCATATACGGCACGGTGCGCTATATGAAATGGTACTTTGAGGCGCACTACGAGGGCGAGCCGTAAAGGAAAACCTTCCGCAGGTATTGCGCTGCGGAAGGTTTTCAGACCGTCGAAAAACTTTTCGGGAGTTGTCAGAGGGGCCGCAGCCCCTCTGACTTTGGTTCGTATCGCCCGGCTTTGCCGGGCGGGCGGGGAGTTTTCGGCCTTGCCGAAAACATTTCCGATAGTGTCTGTCGGAAAAGATCGCGAAGCGAGCTTTTTCGACACGTTGCAGGCAGACGACA
>JAEDGL010000205.1 GCA_016297535.1 Clostridia bacterium
TGGCACATCCTTGCGTTGCGCAGGGACGCAACGCCATAAGTCCAAGAGGAGGTGAATGGAATGAATAGGTACGAACTGACCTACATCATCGACACCGCGCTGGAGGAGACCGCTCGCAAGGAGCTGATCGAAAAGTTCTCCAGCCTCATCACCGCCAACGGCGGCGAAGTTGAGAAGGTGGATGAAACCTGGGGCAAGCGCCGTCTGGCGTATGCCATCAATGACAAGGTCGAGGGCTACTACGTGCTGGTGACCTTCAAGGGCCCCGCCGAGCTGCCCCGCGAGATCGAGCGCAACATGGGTATCAACGAAAACGTCCTGCGTTGCCTGATCATCAAGCTGGAAGAGAAGAAGCACAGCGTGAAGCCGCGCCCCGTGCGTGCTGCTGCCCCTGTGGCCGCTGCTGAAGCCGAAGCTCCTGCTGCCGAGACCGTTGCTGAGTAAGGATGGGTTGATCAATGAACAAATTGACGATCATCGGTAACCTCACGCGAGATCCGGAGCTGCGCACCACCTCCACCGGTTTGAACGTTTGCTCGTTCACCGTGGCTGTGAACCGCCGCCGTTCCGCCAACAGCAATCAGCCCGAAGCGGATTTTTTCCGCGTTAGCGCCTGGCGTCAGCTGGGTGAGAATTGTCAGCGTTATCTGGCCAAGGGCCGCAAGGTTTGCGTTATTGGCCCGGTGTCGGTTAGCACCTACACCGCCAACGACGGCACCACCCGTGCCTCTCTGGAAGTAACCGCCGACGATGTAGAATTCCTGTCCTCTCGTAACGAAGACGCGGGCTTTGTGCCCGCCGCTCCCTCCCAACCCGCCGCCGCGGCCCCCGCGATGAACGGCTTTGAGGAAGTGGACGATGAGGATCTTCCCTTCTAAATAAGCAGTCGAGAGACTGTGTCTTGATGATAACCCAAAGGAGGTTAAGCCCATGTCTGAGGATCGTGGTGAAAGAAGGCCTCGTCCCCGCGGACGCAAGCCCCGCCGCAAGGTGTGCAGCTTCTGCGTGGACAAGATCGAATACATCGACTACAAAGATGTGAACCGTCTTCGCCGTTTTGTCAACGAGCGCGGCAAGATTATGCCCCGTCGTATGAGCGGTAACTGCGCTAAGCATCAGCGCCAGCTCTCCGAAGCCATCAAGCGCGCCCGTGCCATCGCCTTGATGCCCTACTCCGTAGAGTAAAAGCCAGGTTCAAAGCATCCGAATTTTTTTCGGATGCTTTTTTTCTGTCCATTTTACGCGTTGGCCTCGTCTAATAGAGTGAAAGGAGGGAAGCCCGTGGAAAGGGAAATGCAGCTTGAGCAGCTGATGGAAGAGTACGGCACGCAGCTTTTGCGAATGTGCACCGTGTACCTGCATGATCGTGATCTTGCGCAGGATGCGGTGCAGGAAACATTCCTCAAGGCATACCGGCACATGTCTGCTTTTCGCGGTGAATGCAGCGAAAAATCATGGCTGATGGGTATCGCTATCCATACCTGCCGCGATTTTCAGCGCACCGCATGGTTTCGCCACGTCGACCGCCGGATGGATACGGATGCGCTGCCCGAAATAACGGCCCCGAATGATTTTAAGGATCACACGGTGCTTGCCGAGGTCAATCGCCTGCCCAAACGCCTGCGTGAGGTGATTTTGCTGCGCTACTATCAGGGAATGAAGGTAAAGGAAATGGCGGACGCGTTGCACATTTCACCCAGCGCCGTTAAGCAGCGGATCAGACATGCGAATACGCTGCTGCGTGAACGGCTGAAGGAGTGGTATTTTGATGAAGAATGAATTTCAAAAGCTCGTTGACCGTGAACTTTCCGGGCTTTGCTGGGACGAGCGCATGCGCCAAAGGGTGCTGCACTCGCTGCAAAAGGAGGAAAAGCCTGTGAAACGCAAAATGACGGCCGCAATGGCGATGATTCTTGTACTGGTTTTGATAGGATCTATCGCACTGGCAACGGGACTGATCTTTTCGCCACGGTATGATGCATTGAAGCTTGCGGATGAAGCGCTGCTTTCCGCCTATGGTATTACGGATGAAATGCTGACGTTTTTTAGCCGCACCCTGAATAAGGAAAATGGAGCGACAACGGTTACCTATTGCGGTATCGAAGAGCTGAGAAGCGTTCTTGGCGTCTATGAGGTGCAAGTGGACAACGGTAGGGCCATCGTCAAATGGAGCCTGGATGGCGTTGATGGCGGATGGGATGCGAACAAACTGGCCAAAATCAATGTGCTATGCAAGCAGGAGGGCGACTGCAACAAAGCAATCGAGCAGGCTATCGCCGACGCGGAGCACTACCAGCTGACGGATTATGACACCGGGATACGGTTTTCTGAGAAAGAAATCCAGCAGATGATGGAAAAGCGCAGCCAGGAAGCTGAAGCTGCCATGAAAGCGGCCGTTCTGACAACCCATGAGATGGACGCAATCGCCCGTCAAACACTGCAGGAACGCTTTGCCCTCACCCAGCATCAGCTTGAGCAGCTGGAACTGGTGGAGGAATCATGCGATTGGTTTGTGCGGGAGGATCAAAAGCTGTTCTCGCTCTATTACTGGTTGAGACAATGCGAGGACAATTGGACAGAAGCGGACGGCATTTACATTGTGGATGTAAATGTTGAAACCGGGGCAGTGGAGGAAGCCCACTACGACACCGGCCTGTTTGGCAAAGGCTAATACGAAAACGCCCCCTGTTTGGACAATCAAACAGGGGGGCGTTCAATATTTCAGGATACCTCGTCACCGGCAGGCTGATCGGCAGCATCCTTTTTTGGGGCGCGGCTGCGCAGCTTTTTGGGCTGGGCGTTCTCCGTCAAAACCAATTGGGGAGCTTCCTTGCCCTCAACGCATTCCGGGGTAATGATTACCTGGCGAATATCGTTTCGAGAAGGAATATCAAACATCACGTCCAGCAGCAATTCTTCAATAATGGCGCGCAGTCCACGGGCACCGCTCTTGCGGTCAATGGCCTGTTTGGCAATCAGCTGAAGGGCTTCGGGTTTAAAGCAAAGCTCCACGCCATCCAGATCCATCAGATAGCCGTACTGCTTGACCAGCGCGTTTTTCGGCTCGGTCAGGATGCGCACAAGCTGCTCTTCATCCAGCTGATCCAGCGTAACCACAATGGGAAGACGGCCCACAAACTCGGGAATCAGGCCAAACTTGATCAGATCCTCGGGGCGCAGGTGCTTGAGCGTATCGTTCAGATTGCTGTTCTCCTGGCTCTTGAGCTCGCTACCAAAGCCCAGCGCCTTCTTGCCGATGCGGTTTTGAATGATGGGCGCAAGGCCGTCAAACGCGCCGCCGCAGATGAAGAGGATGTTGGTGGTATCGATCTGGATGAACTCCT
>JAEDGL010000206.1 GCA_016297535.1 Clostridia bacterium
TTTTGATTTGATCCCCCGGCACGACAAAAGCAGACATTGCAAACCAAAAACCCTTGTGATATAATAAATTCACTGATGTCCCATCAGGTTTCTTATTCATGCATGCTCATTGAATTCAGAATGGAACGTGGTTCTTTTGCGATATGCATTGCTGTTAAAGCCGCATGCGAACATTAGATATCGCCAGTCTCTTGAAAAGTTGGCGAAAATTGAACTGGAATGCATGCTCCAGGCATGGGGCCTGGAGGACGCCGCTGTTTCGGTGCAGGAAATGGCGGGCGAGCCTTTTCTGACCTTTGAAACCCAACGAATGACCGGCGAGGCATGGCGTGAGCTTTCGCGCCATTCATCCGTCTGCCTTGCCGCGCAGGTAGGGGAGGACGGCTCGCTTGTGCCGCTCGAACGCTTTGTGCGGGGCGTTATGCCCGACGAGTTGCCCCATGTGCTCAAGTACAAGGGAAAGACCAACGCGGATTTTACCTATCTGATGTTGCACTGCGCCAAAGCGGCGTCCGCCTTTGCCCAAACCGACGCGCCTCTGCGCGTGCTGGATCCCATGTGCGGCAAGGCCACCACGCTGTTTTGCGCCGTGTGCGAGGGTCATCACGCGGTGGGCATTGAAACCGACATCAAAGCTCTGCGGGAGGCGGATACGTACTACGCGCGCTTTTTAAAGCTGCACCGCCTCAAGCACAGGCGCACCGAGCAATCGCGTACGCTGCGCAAGGGCGGCAGCGCGCCGTGCGTGTGCTATGAAGCCGGGGCGGACGCGCAGGCCATGAAGCAGGGCGCCGTCATTTCACTGGAAATGATCAACGGCGACGCAGCCCGCGCGGCGGAAATGGTGAAACCGAACAGCTGCCACCTCGTTGTAAGCGATCTGCCCTACGGCGTGCAGCACGCGCCAAAGGAGAATGGGGAAATCCCGGCGCTGGCAAGGCTGCTGCGGCGCGTAGCGCCCGGCTGTGCAAGCGTGCTCAAGCCCGGCGGAGCGATGGCGTTTTCCTTTAATCTGAATACCCTGCGGCGCAGGGAAGTGGAACAGGCGCTGGCGGAGGCCGGCATGGAGGTGCTTGCGCAAGGCCCGTATGCTGATTTTTCGCATTGGGTGGAACAGGCGGTGGACCGTGACGTGGTAATCGCCCGCAAGCCGTTGAACAGGTGACGATGGTTGGATAAACAGGGAGGAATCATTTTGCAGAAATCAGAATTGCAGGGGATGACGGTAATCCAGCTGCGCAAGCTGGCCAAGGAAAAGGGCGTCAAGCTGGGCGCGGGCATTGATAAGGCCGGCATTGTGGAACGGCTGATGGAAAGCGCGGAGGAAGCGCCGCAGACCGCGCAAGTACAGGCCGCGCAGGCACAGGCCGTGCCTGTCCAGCCCGAGGTTGTCAAGCCCGATCCCGAAACGCTGCATGAGGCCAGTCTTTCTGCGGATGTTACATCCGCAGCGCCCGGCAGCGGCTACCGCGCGTGGAACAATCCCCAGCCGGAGCGGCCCGCATACCGTCCGGCATGGCAGGCGCGAACCGTTCAGAACAGGGAAACGGCGCCCAAGCCCAGCTGGCAGCGCACGCCCAATCCCGCCACCCGCTTTGGCCCGCAGGCGCGCCAGCAGCCGGCGGAGCACGAAACCCAGCCTGCTTTTGCCCCCGCTCAGGCAGAAAACCAGCGCCCGGCTCCGCAGCCGCGTGCCGACGCGCCGGAGCAGCAGGAGAATACGCCCCGCCTGGACGGTTACCGCCTGGGCTACCGCGCTGCGCCCCAGCGCTCCGGCTATCAGCCCCGCGGCGATTATGGCCAGCGCGACCAGAATTACGGCAGCTATCAGCCCCGCAACGGTTATCAGTCCAACGCCGGATACAACAACGGCGGCTATCAGCCGCGCGGAGGCTATCAGCAGCAGGGCGGCTACCGCTCCGGCAACGGCAGCTACGGCAATCAGCCCCGCAGCTACACGCCCCAGCAGTCCGCCGAGCAGAATTACAACGACAATCTCTATCGCCTTGGCCGCGACCCGCAGTTTGCCCAGCAGATGGAGGCCGGTCAGCTGCCGGATATGATGCAGGTGGCGCAGAGCGAGCCAGCCGCCGGTATTCTGGAAATTTTGCCGGATGGCTACGGCTTTTTGCGCGGCCGCACCCTGCAGCCCGGCCGCAAGGATATCTATGTGTCCATGGCGCAGATTCGCCGCTACGCCCTGCGAACCGGCGACCATGTGGAGGGCTGCGCGCGCATGCAGCGCGAAAATGACAAGTACGCCGCGCTGATGACCGTGGAAAAGATCAACGGCGGGCAGGCCGCGGAAAACGCCGACCGTCTCTCCTTCGATCAGCTGGTACCGGTTTATCCCAACAAGCGCATTGTGCTGGAAAGCCAGGAGGATACCCTGCCCGCCATCCGCCTGGTGGATCTGATTGCGCCCATCGGCTTTGGCCAGCGCGCCATGATCGTTGCCCCGCCCGAAAGCAACCGCCTGGTGCTGCTGCGCGAGATGAGCCGCGCCATCAAGCGCAACGACCCGGATGCGGAGGTGCTGATGCTGCTGATTGATGTGGCTCCGGAGGAGGTAACCGAAATCAGCGAGGAAGCCGATGCGGAGGTCTTTGCCTCAACCTTTGCCGATGCGCCCGAAACCCAGACCCGTGTTAGCGAGACCATGCTGGAACGCGCGCAGCGCCTGGTGGAGATGAACCGCAATGTGGTGATTCTGCTGGACAGCCTTACCAAGCTCACCCGCGCCTATCAGGCCGTGCTGGCCCAGGGTGGCCGCCCCATGACCAACACCGTAACCCCCGCGGCGCTGGTGCGGCCCAAGCGCTTCTTTGGCGCGGCGCGCAACACGCGCGAAGCCGGCAGCCTTACCGTGATTGCAACCATCGCCACGCAGACCGGCTCCCGTGTGGATGAAATTATCTTTGAAGAATTCAAGGGCACCGCGAATATGGAGCTGTATCTGTGCACCGAGCAGCCCAACGACCCCGTGCGCCCCATGATTGACCTGCAGCAGAGCGGCACCAAAAAGGAGGATATGCTCCTGACAGCCGAGCAGAAGGAGGGCCTGCGCGCCATCCGCAGGGTACTGGGCTCCGCCACCAACGGCGAGGCCGTTGTGCAGCTGATTGATCTGATGCAGAAAACCAAATCCAACGCCGATCTCCTTGCCCGTCTCAAGGACTGGCTGGCGCTGTGGGAAAAGAGCGGCTATCTGCGCAAGTAAAAACCAAAAAACAGAGGCTGTCGATAAACCCTCCGACTCCTGTTCCGAGCCCAGCGACATGTGCGCTGGGCTCGGTTGCCTTG
>JAEDGL010000039.1 GCA_016297535.1 Clostridia bacterium
CCTCCCAGATCCCAGCCGTTCTCGGTGAAATCGGTCACTTTGCACGGAAGGGTATAGGTATCGCCATTCAGCGTGAATGTGTAGATGCGGGAAACAGGATCCATTTCCACCGTGGTCGATTCAGCCAGTGCCATCTGACTGCTAAAGAGCACAAGCACTGCAATGAGAATGAGAAAATACCGTTTCATAACAACAACCCTCTCTGTTCCTGATGTTTCACAAGGGAAATGCAAAATAGCGCTTCAGAATGAATCTGAAGCGCTGAAATCCCGGTCTTACTTGCCGAAGTAGCGCTTGAGCAGGCCCTCGAACGCCTTGCCGTGGCGGGCCTCGTCGCGGGCCATCTCATGCACGGTGTCGTGGATGGCATCCAGATTCAGCTGCTTGGCCTTCAGAGCCAGGTCAAACTTGCCCTGGGTGGCGCCGTTCTCGGCATCCACACGCATTTCAAGGTTTTTCTTGGTGCTGGGGGTTACAACCTCGCCCAGCAGCTCGGCAAACTTGGCGGCGTGCTCGGCCTCTTCAAAGGCAGCCTTTTCCCAGTACAGGCCGATTTCGGGATAGCCCTCGCGATGGGCAACGCGGGCCATGGCCAGGTACATGCCAACCTCGGTGCACTCACCCT
Organism: Clostridia bacterium; assembly: GCA_016297535.1. GTDB lineage: Bacteria > Bacillota > Clostridia > Christensenellales > Aristaeellaceae > Limiplasma. Next base: position 626 of record JAEDGL010000039.1, read on the forward strand.
GGAAGTTCTCGCGCAGACCCTGCAGGATCTCTTCGGGAGCGTCCTTGGCAACGCCAACCACATGCTCGGCAGCCCAGGTCTTCTCATCGGCCATCTGCTCGAACTTCGCCTTGGGGGCGCGGCAGACGGGGCAGGCTTCGGGAGCCTCGGGACCTTCGTGTACATAACCGCAAACTTTGCATACCCACTTCATTTTGTTTGTCCTCCTTATTTGTATTGGATGATACAGGTTTGTTGCTTTGGATGAGCTGCTTCTAACAGCTCATGGTTTAACTATACACCATTTTCGGAGAAACTGAAACCGTTTTCTTTTAAAAATGCAGAAAAAAATGCATCAATCGTCTTTGGACGGCTTCAGCGCTTCCATTACAGCGGCTTCCATGGCGGCGGGCTCGCAGACGGCGGTGTGGCGGATGGGCAGGCTGCGCAGCTCGTGAATCTGCCGGGGAATGGGCACGCCGCTCAGCTTTTCCAGCCGCCTGGCGCAGGCGAAGAAATCAAGATCCTCCACAGCATCGGCACCCAGCAGGGCGGACGCCACGGCGGGGGCAAACTTGTAGGGGCTGGCGGTGGACACGATGACCGAGGTGGTCTGGTCGCCGGTCTGCCGGCGGTACTGCGTAAGCACATGAGAGGCCACGGCGGTGTGCGGATCCATCAGGTAATCGTCCCGTTCCCAAACGCGGCGGATTTCGGCGGTGGTCATTTCGTCATCGGCAAAGCCCGCCCAGAAAATCTTTTTGAGCTCCTTGGAACGCTTTACGCCAATGGAGAAAACCTTATCCTCGCTCAGCTGCTGCATCCATTCCTTTACCTGCCCGGCGTCGCGGCCGGCGCATTCGTACAGCAGCCGTTCCAGATTGGAGCTGATCAGAATGTCCATGCTGGGCGAGATTGTTTTGAAGAACGTCCGGTCGGCATCATAGGTGCCGGTTTCAAAGAAATCGGACAGAACGTTGTTTTGGTTGCTGGCGCAAATCAGCCGGTGGATGGGCAGGCCCATGTGCATGGCGTAGTAGCCGGCCAGAATATCGCCAAAATTGCCGGTGGGCACCACAAAGTTGATGTGCTGCCCCAGCCGCAGCGCGCCGCGCTTGACCAGGCGGGTATAGGTGGTAAAGTAATACACAATCTGCGGCACAAGGCGGCCAAAGTTGATGGAATTGGCGGAGGAAGGCAGCTTGCCAAGCGCGTTCATCTGCTCGTGGAACGGCTCGTTTCCAAACAGCTTTTTCACGCCGGTTTGCGCGTCGTCAAAGTTGCCGTTTACCCCAATAACGTGGGTGTTTTTGCCGCCGGTGGTAACCATCTGCAGCTTTTGAACATCGCTTACGCCATCGCTGGGATAGAAAACGGTGCAGCTGGTGCCGGGCACATCCTTGAATCCCTCCAGCGCAGCCTTTCCGGTATCGCCGCTGGTGGCCACCAGAATGCTTACCTCGCGCTGCTCATCGTTCTTTTGGGCGGCCATGCGCACAAGGTGGGGCAAAAGCTTGAGGGCGATATCCTTGAAAGCCAGCGTCGGGCCGTGGAACAGCTCTAGCACATGCAGGTTATCCTCCAGCGTTTTGACCGGGGCGATGGTGTGATCATCCCATGCGTAGGGTGCGTAGGCTGCCTGTACCGCGTCCGAGATTTCGGCGTAGGAATAATCCTCCAGAAAACAGCGCAGAATCTGCTCGGCATGGTTTTGGTAGCTGGTTCCACTCATGGCGCTGAGCTGTTCCATCGTGATCTGGGGAAACATGCTGGGCACAAACAGGCCGCCGTCTTTGGCAAGCCCCCGCAGAATGGCCTGAGAAGCGGTTGCACAGGCGCCGCCGCGGGTGGAGAAGAAGGACATAAAATCACGCTCCGAATGGATTTAGAAATGAGGCAAGGAAACAAGGAAAAAAGGCGGCCGAGCGGCCGCCCCGAAATGCCATGGGCATTAGATGACGTACTTCTTGATGAATTCCGGCAGCTCTTCGGTATCCGCGCTGATGGAAATGGCGAAATCCACATTGTGCTTTTCGCTCAGCTTTTCCAAACGCTGGAAGAACCACTCGGTGGAGTTAAGCTCGCACTTGATGAGCTTTTTGAACGCGTCGATGCAGATCAGACCCACATCAAAGTTCTGGGAAACAATGCCATACAACAGGCCCATGAACATTTCGATGCTGGAAAGATCGTATTCGCTGGCGTTGACGAAGCGGGCTTCGTGACGCAGCTCGAGCATATAGCGGGCGTCATCGTCGATGAAAACGATGTCGTGCTGGCTGTCTCTGGTAGCCAGGTTAGCCATGTCAATGATACGCTTGGTCTTACCCGAACCCTTTTTACCGGCAATCACCTGAATCATTGGTAACGCCTCCTTACATTTTTTTGGATGCTGCCATACGGCCTTCTCTGGCCGGATGGATACGGTATGTCCGTACTTTTTTTCCTTTTACAAATTCATTATACATGAAATCCGCGGGAAGTGCAACTTTTTCTTTTGCATTCTTCCGAAACTTCTTTCGCTGCCGGAGAAAGCGCGGAGCGCATTTCCTCCATACTCATCTCCCCAAGCGTGCGCAGGGGCGCGTCGGGGGATGCGGGATCGAAATGGCAGATGGCGCGGTAATCGCAAAAATCGCAGGAGGTGCGGCTTTGCTCGCGCACGGGGGAAATGTCCGTATCTCCGTCAAACAGCCTTTGCGCCAGCTCTGTGGCCACCTCGCGCGCATGCCCAAGCAGCGCGGCAAACTGCTGTTCGTCCAGCGCACGCGCTGTTTTTTTCAGCTCCCCACTTTTCAGGTACAATGGGGGCAGCACGCAGGGAACATCGCCGCCGTCCATGGCGGTAACAATTTCCACATCGTTTAGCGTAATGCCGCGCAGCTGCAAAACCTCGCGCAGTTTGTCCTGTACCAACTCTGTTGCATCCGTTTCGCTTTCCACCAGCGGATCGGCCACATAAAAGTAGAATGCGCCCGCTGGCTTTGCGCCGGGAATGGCCTGCGTGCATACATCCAGATACAAAAGCAGCTGCAGCTGCAGTCCCCACCAGGTGCGCGCTGCGTCCAGCGTTTGCTGGGAGGATTTGTAATCGATCACGCGCAGGTAGACGGCCTGGGGTGAATCGTAGCGGTCGATGCGGTCGATGCGTCCGCGCAGGGCGATCTCGCGTCCGTCGCTCAAAAGCAGTACAATGGGTGGCATACCGCCCTCGTAGCCAAAGCTGGCCTCGGTACGGTACAGCGCAAACTTGCCCGCGGCCAGGTGCTGGGTCATGGTCATGGCTGCGCGGCGGATGGCCTGGCGCGCCTGATCAAAGCGGGCAAGGCTGCGTTCGCCATCGCCCATGGGGCCCTTCATCAGCTCGTCCAGCAGTGGGGCGATGGCCTCCTCGGCCATGGCACCAATCCGTTCCGGTGGCAGATGAGGATAATCGCGCTCGCGCCGGGCCAGCCGTGCAAAGTTGTTTAACCCCGTGTGATAGAAATTGCCCGTTTCGATGGGATCAACCTTCCATTCGCGCAGCACGTGAGGCCGTAGACCGTAGGTGACGAAGTGCTTGAAGGGACATTCGGCAAACTGTTCCAGACGGCTTACGGTAAGCACATCCTCGCCAAACAGCGCGCGCGCCTGCCAGGAAGAAAGCGGCTGCGCCGAGCCGTCAAAGCGCAGAGAGCGCAGCAGCCGCATGGCATCCGGCGCGGTGGAGGGGGAGCGCAGCAGCTTTTGCAATCGTTCCTGCCACAGGGGATCCAGCTCGCCCTGAAGCGTTCCATCCGCATGGGCGCGCAGGATCAGGCTTAGCTGGCTCAGCGCCTGTGTGGCGGAGAGGGGAAGATCGGCGGGCGCGGGGGCGTTTTGCAGCCCGGGCAGCACGCGGCTTTGCAGCATGCCCAGCAGCGACAGCGGACGAAGGGCCGCTCCATCGGCGCTGGTGCGGGCGTAGCTTAGAAACAGATGCTTTTGGGGCAGCGTCATGGCCAGCTTCAAATCCAGCCGGGCCTGCAGCATGCGGTTTTCATCCGTAAGCCCGAGAAAGCAGCCGGTATCCTCCTGCGTTTTCGCACGCTCGTCCGGCGTAAGCAGGCTTTCGGTGCTGCGGTTGAGCAGACCGTCGTTAAGCCCCAGCAGAAACACCGCGTCCGCTTCCACCGACAGCAGATGCCCCAGCGCTCCCGCGTGCAGCATGCCGCCCGCAGGAGGCAGCGAGGCCAGCGAAATGGCGCTGAAGCCGCATTCCAGCCGGGTGGCGATGTGCCTGAGCGGAATGCGTGACGCGCCCCCAAGGCGCACCAGCTGATCCAGCAGCGTCAGAATGGCCTGCCAGATCTGGCTGTTCTGGTTGGCACGCACATGAAAGCCGTTTTGCAGCAGGCGTTCCTCCTCCTGCTTGAGCGTTTCGTAGGCGTTTACATCCATCAGCAGCTCAAACACCGCCGTCATGGATGCGGCGGCGTCCCGCGCGCGGATGAGCGCCTGCCGCGCCTTGAGAAGCGGTTCCATCACCCGCAGGCGTAAGGCCTCGCAGCGGTCGCGCAGGCCGGGCTCTCCGCGCGTAAAGGGGCTTAGCCAGCGTTTGCGGTCGATGCCGCAGAGATAGAGATAGTTTTCCAGCTCGCACGCTTCCTCGAAGCTGACGGGCGCATAGCCGCTTTTGAGCAGGGAAAGCATATCCCGGTTGCGCCAGCCATCCGCCATGGCGCGCAGGGCGCTGAGCAGAAATTGCACCAGCCCGTGCGCGGAGGCGGGCAGCTGATGATCGGTGTAAAAGGGCAGGCCGCTGTCCGTCAGCGCTGCGTTTACGGCAAACTCGTAGCCGCTGTCGTCGGGATAAAGAACGGTGATCCGCTCAATGTCCATGCCGTCCTCAAGCAGCTTCATCACATAACGGCTCATCAGGGTGGCTTCCTCAAAGGGGGTCAGGGCGTTAAAAAGCGTTACGCAGTCCGTATTTCCCTCAAATGCGGGCGACGGCTGGGCAAACAGCGCCTTGTCCAGATGGGAAATGGCGGGGGCGTGATTCAGTTTTTCATATGGCAACGCGCGTATTTCCAGAGGCAAGCCATCCTTTGCAAGCAGCTTGCGAAAGCGCGCAATGCCCTGACGCACCGGCGCGTACAGCTCTCCATCCGCAGCGTTTTCACCGTCGCATACCAAACCGATCGTGAGTGAGGCGCACAGCGGCGCGGCGCTGCACAGCAGGCGCATCAGCTGCTGCGGCAGCGTATCAAACCCGTATACATACAGATGCTTGCCGGTGAAATACCCGCTGCGGGAAAGCCTGGCGGCAACGTAGCTCAGCTGATCCTCGTTGTCCGAAAAACGGCCGGACAGCACGGCGTGATACTGCTCGTAAATTTTGGAAAGGTCGATGAGTTTTGCCTTCTGTATGCCCTCGGGCAGCGCCTGGGCATACGCCATCAGCGATTCAGTGCTCAGGCCGCCGCGCTTCATATCAGTAATCAGGGCGCAGAGCTTTTCCACAAAGCCGCGCCGCTGGGTGATGCTGCCGTAATAGGGCAGATTGTCCTCCAGCTTTTCCAGCGCCTGCGATACCGCCATGCGCCGTCCGGCATCCGAAAGCGGTTCGCGTTCATCGCGTCCGGCGGCGCTGAGCACGCGCTCGTACAAACGGGATGGGCTTAGCACCTCCAGCTGGAACATGCCTTCCAGATGCAGGCGGCGCATCAGCTCCTGCTCCGCTGCCAGCGTAAATTGCTCGGGCACCAGCAAAAGGGCGGTCTCGTCCCCGGACAGATGCACGCCCATCGCTTTTACAATGGCTGGAAACAGCCGGTGCGCCCTTGCGGTGCAAATGCGGATGCTCATGCAGTGGCCTCCTAAATCCAATGTAGCAAAAACAACATAAATATGATATCATAAACATTGCTTTGCGAAAAGCGGAAACTGCGCGGGAAAGAAGGATTGGTATGACGGATACCATCGTGGGCATCGCAACGGCGGCAGGGGAGGGCGGCGTGGCCATTGTGCGCATGAGCGGCGACGGCGCAATTGCCATTTTTGAAAACGCGTTCCGTGCCCGCAAGCGTCATCCGCCCTATGAAAGCCACCGGCTGATGCTGGGGGATGTGCTGGACGCAGGCTGCGAAGTGATTGACGAGGTTATGGGCGTTGTTATGTGTGCGCCCCACAGCTACACCAGAGAAGACGTATGCGAGATCCACACCCATGGCGGCATCGCTGCGGCGGGCATGGTGATGCGCCGGCTGATTGAGCTGGGCGCCAGACCTGCCGAGGCGGGCGAGTTTACGCGCCGCGCCTTTATGAACGGGCGCATTGATCTGATGCAGGCAGAGGCCGTGATGGGCGTTATCAGCGCGCAGTCCGCATCGGCGCTGCGTTCGGAGCAGCGCATGCTTCAGGGGGGACAAAGCCGCTTTCTCCGCCAGGCGCAGGACGAGCTGACGGCGCTGCTGGCGGGGCTGGAGGCGCATATCGATTATCCCGATGAAATTGACGAGGAGGAAGCGCTGGCGGGCCTTCGCGAGGGGCTGGACAAGCTGATGGACCGGCTGGACCGCGCGATTGACGAGCGCGGCGCGCGCATTGTACGCGAGGGCCTGCATGTGGCGCTGTGCGGACGGCCCAACGCGGGCAAGAGCACGCTGTTCAACGCCCTGCTTGGCGAGGAGCGGGCCATTGTAACCGATATCCCCGGCACCACGCGCGATGTGCTGGAGGGCAGCTTTCAGCTGGACGGCGCGCGTGTGATTCTGCTGGATACCGCGGGGCTGCGCCACACCGGCGACGCGGTGGAGCAGATTGGCGTGGAGCGCGCCAGGGCCGCGCTGGACCGGGCCGATGTGGCGCTGTTGCTGATTGACGCCTCCACCGGGCTGATGGAGGAGGAACGGGAACTGATGCAGATGAACCTGCCTTGCCCCTGCGCAGTGCTCCTGAACAAGGAGGATGCGGGCGAAAGCATCAGCGTGGAGACGGTACAGGCCCTTTGCCCGGATCGCCCGGTGTTCCGCCTTTCGGCCCAAACAGGCGAGGGAATGGATCGCGTGCACGCGTATCTGCGCGGCTTTGTGCGAAAGCCTCAGGAGCTGACGCTGACCCACGAAAGGCATATGGCCGTGGCCCGGCAGGTGCTGGAGCGGCTGAAGCAGGCCCGGGAGGGGCTTTCGCAGGATCAGCCGCTGGATCTGACGGCGGTGGACATGCACGAGGCGCTGTACCTGCTTGGCCGCATTACCGGGGACAGCGTGGACGAGCAATTGCTGGATGATATTTTCTCCCGTTTCTGCGTGGGCAAATAACCGGGAGCAGATTTGTAGAAAGAAGGAACAAACCATGGGATACCGCTACGAAACGCATTTGCACACCTGTTCCGGCAGCCTGTGCGGCAAATCCACAGGCGCGGAGCATGCGCGCTTCTATAAAGAGGCGGGCTATCAGGGAATCATCATCACCGATCATTTTTGCGGCGGCAATACGGCCATGCCCAGGGAAGGCAGCTGGAAAAGCCGCATCGACGCCTTTGCCGCAGGGTACGAAGACGCGCTGGCAGAGGGACAGCGCATCGGGCTGGATGTGTTTTTCGGCTGGGAGGAATGCTTCAGCCGCTACGATGAGGGGCGCGATGAATACCTGATTTACGGCCTGGACAAGCAATGGCTGTACGAGCATCCCGAAATTGAATACTGGACGCGAAGGCAGTATTATGAAGCCGTGCATGCAGGCGGCGGATGCATGATTCAGGCGCATCCCTTCCGCAAGCGCGATTACATCAAGAAGATTCGCCTTGGCCTGCAGTTCTGCGATGGAATTGAGGTGGCCAACCTGTTTAACGATCCATGGGCGGATGCCTGCGCCATGCGCTATGCCAAAGCGTATGATCTGGTAACCATCGCCGGTTCGGATAATCACCTGTCCAACCTGCCCGGCAAAACCGAGCCCGGCATGACCTACGGAATCGAGCTGGACAAACCGCTCGGAGACATCCATGATCTGGTGCGCCTGATCCGAAGCCGCGGGAAAATCGGCCTGATTGTGCCGCCTGACCGCTTCGAAATCGATCCCGACAACGCGCCCGAGGTGGAAACCTTCTGGCTGGATGAAAACGAGGATACCGTGCCCACGCACCGTAACTGGCTGCAAGACTAATGAAAACAAGCCTTCGTTGGGCAATACGAACCCGTGTCAGAGGGCGTAGCCCCTCTGACACCTCCCCCTCTAAGTTTTTTCAACAATCAAACACGCCTTTGCAGAACCGCAAAAGCGTGTTTTGTTTTCCTGATATTTACATAAGAAAAAACAGCAATGGGATTCTTAAGGGACGAAGTCCCTTAAGCGGGGTGCAGGGGCAGCGCCCCTGCTCATCCCCGTTCATCCAAAAACTCCTCCCGAAGCTCCACATTAAAATCGCGGGCGATGGCGCGCAGCTCGTCATCCTGAATGGTCTGCAGCTCGGGCAGGCCGGTGGATTTTTGCAGCACCCAGATCTGGGCGGCCTTTTCGATGGTGTGCATCAGGCCGAAGGTGATGTCAAAATCCGGGCCGGAGGCAAACAGGCCGTGATGCGCCCAAACTGCGGCATCGTATTCTTTCATTTTTTCGCAGGTGGCCAAAGCAATGTCCGCGCCGCCGGGCACCATCCACGGCACCACGCCCACGCCGCCGGGGAACACAACCGGGCATTCGGTAGCGCTCTTCCAAAGGGCGCGGGTAAAATCGCGGTCGGTCAGGGGCAGCACAAAGGTCATGGCGATGATGTTGGCGGGATGCGCGTGATAGATTACACGGCATGCGCCGCCGGTAGCAGCCACGCGCACGGAGTGGTTCATGAAGTGAGAAGGGAACTCGCTGGTGGGCCTGCCGCCGTTTACCAGCCCCCATACGATGCGGTAGCTGTCGCCCCGGTCGTTGATCTCAACCACGCAGATGGAATCCTCGGGGTCGATTTCGACATTGCGGAAGAACTTGCCGCTGCCGGTGGCCAGGAAATATTCGCCGGCCAGGTTTGCGCCGGTTACGCCCATGGACACCCACTCGCGGGGCCGGGCGTCAAAGAAGGGGCGCATTTCGGCCACTTCCTCCTTTGTGAGGCGGTAGGTGAGGTTGCCGCCGTTGCGCTCATGCCAGCCCTGCAGCCAGCCGTCGTTGGCCATACGAATGTAACGCTTGACAATGGACAGATCAGTCATCATGATATATCAGCCTTTCTTGTATCAGGGTTCATCAGCAGCGGTCGGCGCCTACGGTCTTGAGGAACTGCTTGGCAATGTACATGCAGCCGGTCTGGTTGGGATGGATGCGGTCCCAGGCGATGTTGCAGGGATGCATGTGCTGGAACAGCTGATCCCAGCCCGCCTGCAGATCTACAAAGGGCAGATTGTATTTTTCGGAAAGCCTGCGCACGATTGCGCCGTACTCATCCATGCGCACGCGCATGGGGTCGGCCCGGTTGGGCTCCATAAAATAGGGCGACATCAGAATCATGCCCTTTACATGGGGCAGGGTGCGCTCGATCAGGCGGGTGTAGGTGGCCTCAAAATCCTCCGGGGAAACGTGGGTTTCGGGCATGTAGGGGCTGTCAAACTGGCGCCATACATCGTTGATGCCAATCAGCACGCTTACCCAGTCGGGATTGTGCTGCATGACATCGGTCTCCCAGCGGGCCTCCAGGTCGCGCGCCTGATTGCCGCTGATGCCCATGTTGATAATGCGCAGCCCAAGCTCCGGATACATGCATCCCAGCAGGGAGCCGGCATCGGCCACATAGCTGCGTCCCCAGGCGTTGAAAAGCCCTTCGCCCACGGGACGGGTGCGCTCGTAATCCGAGATGGAATCGCCGATAAACAGTATGGTCTGTCCTTTTTCAAAAAGCATGGTCGTTTCCTCCTGTATGTTAGCTGCGCTTGAGCAGCACATCCTGCTCGTACTGCTTGACAATGCCAAACCACTCGCCGTCCTCCGGCACGCCGCAGCGGCGGCAGTACTCGTTCCAGACTTCGCCAAAGGGCATGGTTTTCAGCTCCTCCTGGCGAACCAGCAGCTCGGTAAACTGCTGGGTATCCTGCAGCCGGGCAAATTCCGCGTTGGGGGTGCACAGCGCCATCAGCAGCGCCTTCTGCGTATTGCGGAAACCCGTAACCCATGCGCAGACGCGGTTGATGGAGGCGTCAAAGTAATCCAGTGCAATGTGAACGCGGCCGTCCAGCCCGCCGCAGCGCACGATTTCCTTGGCGATTTCGCGGGTTTCATCGTCCAGCAGCACAACGTGGTCGCTGTCCCAGCGGATGGGGCGGGTAACGTGCAAAGCCAGCTCGGGGAAGAAGGAGAGCAGGGCGGGAATCTTGTCGCTCACCACCTCGGTGGGGTGATAGTGGCCGTTGTCCATCAGCGGAATGCACTTGCCGGGGTTCATGGCGGCATAGGCCAGGGCGTATTCCGCGCTGCCCACGGTGTAGGCCTCCACGCCGATGCCGAATACCTTGGATTCCACGCAGGGCTTTACCTTGGCAAAATCAAACGGCTCGGAAAGGATTTCGTCCATGGATTCCTTGTAGCGCATGCGCGGCCCCATACGGTCGGCGGGGATATCCTTGAAGCCATCGCCGGTCCAGATGTTCATAATGCAGGGCTGGCCCAGCTCCTCGGCCAGGTACTGGGAGATGCGGATGCAGGCCTTGCCGTGCTCAATCCAGAAGCGGCGGGTTTCCTCGTTGGGGGAGGACAGGGTGAGCGGATCGCACTTGGGGTGGGAGAAATAGGTGGGGTTGAAATCGCAGCCCAGTCCGCGCTCCTTACAGAACCTGACCCACTTTTCAAAGTGCCTGGGCTCCAGCTTATCGCGATCCACCCAGCCGCCGTTTTCCTCATCAAAGATGGCGTAGCAGGCGTGCAGGTTCATCTTCATCTGGCCGGGGCACAGCTTGAGTACCATGTCCAGATCGGCCATCAGCTCCTCCGGGGTGCGGGCGCGCCCGGGATAGTTGCCCGTGGTCTGAATGCCGCCGGTGAGGGGCGCGCTGGGGTCGCCGTCAAAGCCGCGTACATCGTCGCCCTGCCAGCAGTGCAGGCTGACGGGCACCTTTTTCAGGGTTTCCATGGCGGATACCACATCCACGCCGATGGAGGCGTATTTTTCTCTTGCGTAGTCAAACAGGTTCATTGCTCATCGTTCCTTTCTGAATATCAGCTGCAGTATTCAACAATGTCAAAGCTATCGGGCAGCGCGGCGCGGAAGGCGGCCAGACCGGCAAACGCGCCGTCGGCAATCATCTGCGCGGCCAGGTTGCCAAGCGCCGTTCCCTCAGTGGGGCCTGCATAAACGGGCAGGCCGGTCAGCTGTGCCGTAAGGCGGTTGAGGGTGACGTTCTGGCTGCCGCCGCCCACAATGTTGATGGAGGTAAAGGTCTGCCCGGTCAGCTCGCCCATTTCACGGATGCTGTCGCGGTAGCAGACGGCCAGCCCCAGCGTAACGGCGCGAAGCACATCGCCAAGCGTTTGCGGCTCGGGAGCGCCCTGAGAACGAAGCGCGGCTTTTACCTCCTCCAGCATGCTTTCGGGGGCCAGAAAGCGGTTGTCGGTTGCATCCACATAGGCGGCATAGGTGCTTTGGGCAGCCATCTCGGCCATTTCGGCGTAGCTGTGCTGCCTGCCGGTTTCCTTGCGGATGCATTGCAGCATCCACATGCCCATGATGTTTTTCAGAAACCGGGTGGTGTAGTTCCAGCCGCCCTCGTTGGTAAAGCCCGCGTTGCTGCAGGCCATCCGGGTGACGGGGTGTTCCAGCTCCACGCCCAGCAGGCTCCATGTGCCGCTGGAAAGGAACGCGGCATGGCAGTCCTTTGCCGGAACGGCCATATAGGCGCTGCCGGTATCGTGCGTGGCGGGCAGAAGGACGGTGGTATCAAAGCCCACGGCCTTCTGCACCTCCGGCGTGAGACGGCCAAGCGCGGTGCCCGGGGCATATACGGGGGTCTGGAACCAGTTGTCCGGCAGGCCTGCTGCGCGGCGCACCTCCAGCGACCAGTCGTGCGTATGCGCATCCATCAGCGCGCCGGTGGACAGATTGGTCCACTCGTGGCCGCGCCTGCCGGTCAGCCGGTAGCTGAGGTATTCGGGCGTGAGCAGAAAATCAACGGCTTCCTCGCGGTACTCGGGGTGCTCCTTCAGAACGGCCATCATCTGATAGACGGTGTTGAAGGGCTGCTTGGCAATGCCGGTTATGCGGTACAGCTCCTCAAAGGGCAGGCTTTCCTCCAGAAGCGCATCCATGCCCTCAGTGCGGCTGTCGCGGTAGGCTACCAGATCGCCCACCATGCCGCCATCGCGGTTGAGCAGCGCAAAATCCACGCCCCAGGTATCAATCCCCATGCTCACGGGGACAAGGCCCTGCTCGCGGCAGGCCTTCATACCGGCAACCACATGGCCCAAAAGTCCCTCCGCATCCCAGCAGAGATGGCCGTTTTTCATTTGCGCTCCGTTTTCGAAGCGGTAAACCTCTCGGGTAAGGATGCGTCCGTCCTCCAGCCATGCCACGATATGACGGCCGCCGGACGCGCCGATATCCACGGCGAGGTAGCATTTCATCGTAATCACAACCTTGTTTTTGGATTTTTTTCTATTATAGCATAAGAAAGGCTTTTGGAAAAGACAGGTTTTGCGCAAAGGGCAAATGATTGCTTTTCAATGGGTTGTGTGATATGATATTTTTACCGTTTTTTCTCTGAAAACGAAAGGAGCAATATAGATGGATCTGAAAACCTATCTTCTTGAAGGCAAGGCTGTTCTGGGTATGGAGCTGGGCTCCACCCGCATTAAAGCGGTGCTCATCGGTCCCGATCACGCGCCTATTGCCTCCGGCGATCACACCTGGGAAAACCGCCTGGAAAACGGCGTGTGGACCTATCATCTGTCGGATGTGTGGACGGGTGTGCAGGATGCCTATGCCAACCTCAAAAAGGATGTGGAGAGCCGGTACGGCGTAAAGTTGACCCGGCTGGCGGCCATCGGCGTTTCCGCCATGATGCATGGCTATCTGGCCTTTGACAGCCAGGATCATCAGCTGGCGCAGTTCCGCACCTGGCGCAACACCATGACTGCGCAGGCTGCGCAGGAGCTGACGGAGCTGTTTGGCTTCAACATTCCCCAGCGCTGGTCCATTGCGCATCTGTATCAGGCCATGCTCAACGGCGAGGAGCATGTAAAGGAGATCGCTCACCTCACCACGCTTGCGGGCTATCTGCACTGGCAGCTGACCGGGGTAAAGGTGCTGGGCGCGGGCGAGGCCTCCGGCATGTTCCCCATCGACAGCGAAAAAATGGATTATGACGCCGGAATGCTCGCGGCATTCGAGCAGAAGGTTGCGTCTATGGGCTATGCGTGGAATTTGCGCGGCATTCTGCCTGCGGTAGCCAACGCGGGCGGCGAAGCCGGGATGCTTACGGAGAAGGGCGCCAGGATGCTGGATCCCACGGGCGAGCTGGAAGCGGGCGCGATTTTCTGCCCGCCCGAGGGCGACGCGGGCACCGGCATGACCGCCACCAATGCCGTGGCTGCGCGCACCGGCAACGTATCCGCCGGTACGTCCGTGTTTGCCATGATTGTGCTGGAAAAGCTGCTTAGCAAAGTGTATCCCGAAATCGACATGGTCACCACCCCCACCGGCAAGCCCGTTGCAATGGTGCATTGCAACAACTGCACCAGCGATATCAACGCCTGGGCAGGCATGCTCAAGGGCTTCTGTGACGCTGCGGGCCTGAGCGTAACCATGAACGACATTTATAAGGCCCTCTTCCGCTCTGCGCTGGAGGGGGAAAAGGACTGCGGCGGCGTGGTCAATGTGGCCATGCTTTCCGGCGAGCCGGTCATTGGTCTGGAGGAAGGCCGTCCCATGGTGGTTCGCATGCCTGATGCCAAACTGAGCTTTGCCAACTTCGCCCGTTCCATTGTGTGCGGTGCAATGACCGCGCTGAAAATTGGCATGGAAATTCTCAAAAAGGAAAATGTACAGATCGACTCTCTGCTGGGTCATGGCGGGTATTTCAAAACCCCCGAGGTGGGCCAGAAGCTGCTGGCGGCCGCGCTGGGCACCCCTGTATCCGTCATGGAAACCGCGGGCGAGGGCGGCCCGTGGGGCATGGCGCTGCTGGCGGCCTACCGCCTGAACCGCGCCGAAAACCAGACGCTGGAGGATTACCTCAACCAGCGCGTATTTGCCAGCGCCAGGGCGGTGCAGGTAACGCCGGATGCCGGGGACGCTGCCGGCTTTGACGCGTACACGCAGCGTTTCCTGCAGGCGCTTGAGGCCGAAAAGACCGCTGCCGCCGCCATGAAATAAGGAGGAAAACCACCCATGCTTGAAGCGCTGAAACAGGTTGTTTACGAAGCCAATATGGAATTGCCCCGCCGCGGGCTGGTCACCTATACCTGGGGCAATGTATCCGGCATCGACCGCGAAACCGGTTATGTCATTATCAAGCCCTCCGGCGTAAACTATGAGGATCTTACCCCGGACAAGCTGGTGGTGCTGGATCTGGACGGGAAAATCGTGGAGGGAAAGCTGAATCCGTCCTCCGATACCAAAACCCATCTGGAGCTGTACAAGGCCTATCCCGAGCTGGGCGGCATTGTGCACACCCACAGCCCCCATGCCGTTGCCTGGGCGCAGGCGGGCCGCGATATTCCCGCCTTTGGCACCACACATGCCGATTATTTCTATGGCCCCGTGCCCTGCGCGCGCCATCTGACCCCCGGGGAGGTTGAGGAGGATTACGAGCGAAACACCGGCAAAAGCATTATTGAAACCTTTGCCCAGCGCGGCATCACTCCCGTGCATGTCCCTGCTGTGATCTGCCACAGCCATGGCCCCTTCACCTGGGGCAAGACGCCCGCGCAGGCGGTGTATCACGCGGTGGTGCTGGAGGAGGTTGCCAAAATGGCGCTCTACACCATCCAGATTGATGCAGCCTGTCCGCCAGCACCCCAGCATATTCAGGACAAGCACTTCCTGCGCAAGCACGGCCCCAACGCCTATTACGGCCAGAAGGGATGAACGGACATGATGGACGGAGGCCGCAGCGTGGCTTTCCTGACCAGTAGCCCCTGTGTTCCTGAAGCGGACAGGCCCATGCTGAATCCTGCCAACGGCTTTGTGGATCGGCTTTGCGCAGCGCTTCCATCGCAGCTGCATGTTTTGTATGTCTGCTCCAGCCCGGATGGCGCTGAAAAAACAGACAGATATGCCGCAGAAATGAGCCAGGCCTTTGCGGAAGCGGGAATGCCCTTTGCCAGCCTGACCGTGCTGGACCGCCGAAGCGACAGCCGTGCGGCGCAGCTGATAGCCCAGAGCAATTTTGTGATCCTTTCGGGCGGGCATGTGCCCACGCAAAACCTCTATTTTCAGCAGATCAATCTGCGCGGGCTGCTCAGGGGCTATCAGGGCGTGCTGATGGGCGTAAGCGCGGGCAGCATGAACGCCGCCAGGGTGGTGTACGCGCAGCCGGAGGAGGAAGGGGAATCCGCCGGTCCGGCCTACCGGCGCTGGCTTGACGGCCTGGGTCTGACGGATACCATGATTCTTCCGCATTATCAGATGGTCAAAGATCAGCTGCTGGATGGCCAACGGCTGTTTGAGGATATCACCTATGCGGACAGCTTCCGCCACGCCTTCCTTGCGCTGGTGGACGGCAGCTATCTGCTGTTGGAGCATGGAACGGAGCGGCTGTTTGGCGAAGCCTACCGCATTGAAAACGGAAGCCTTACCCAGGTGGGCTGGGAATGCGGAGGGGCATGACGGACCCTTGATTGCTGAAAACGCGGTATGATGAAAACCCCTCTACAATAAACATAAAAGGAGCGTCCCTCTATGAAAAAAGCGACTATGATCATGGATCGCGACTTTGCGATCGGTCAGGTGGATCCCCGAATCTACGGTTCCTTTATTGAGCATCTCGGACGTGCCGTATACGGCGGCATCTACGAGCCCGGCCATCCCACGGCGGATGAGAACGGCTTCCGCCAGGACGTGATTGATATGGTGCGCAGGCTCAATGTGCCGGTTACCCGTTATCCCGGCGGCAACTTTGTTTCCGGCTTCAACTGGGAAGACAGCGTAGGCCCCCGCGACCAGCGTCCCCAGCGGCTGGATCTGGCCTGGTTTACCACCGAGACCAACGAGGTGGGCCTGCATGAGTTTGTGGACTGGGCCAAAAAGGCCAACACCGAAGTGATGTATGCGGTCAACCTGGGCTCCCGCGGCCCGGATGCGGCCCGCAATGTGGTGGAATACGCCAACCACAAGGGCGGCAGCTACTGGAGCGATCTGCGCATCAAAAACGGCGCGAAGGATCCCTTTGGCATCAAACTGTGGTGTCTGGGCAATGAAATGGACGGCCCCTGGCAGATGGGACAGAAGACCGCCTATGAGTACGGCGTTACCGCCCGCGAGGCCGGCAAGATGATGAAATGGGTGGATCCCTCCATCGAGCTGGTGGCCTGCGGTTCCTCGGGCCTCAACATGCCCACCTTCGGTACCTGGGAATACCAGATGCTGACCGAGTGCTACGACCAGATCGACTACGTCAGCCTGCACCGCTACTACGGCAACCCCAGCAACAACACGCCGGATTTTCTGGCTCGCAACATGGATCTGGATG
>JAEDGL010000207.1 GCA_016297535.1 Clostridia bacterium
ATGGGCGATGTGTTCAGCCGCATCATCGAGCGCAACACCACCCTGCCCGTGCAGCAGAGCCAGATTTTTACCACCGCCGCCAATTTCCAGACCAGCGTGGATATTCATGTGCTGCAGGGCGAGCGTGAAATTGCTAGCTGCAACAAAACGCTGGGCCGTTTCCGCCTCAGCGGCATCCGTCGCGCGCTGCGCGGCATTCCGCAGATCGAGGTTACCTTTTCCATCGATGCCAACGGCATCGTCAACGTTTCGGCCAGGGATCTGGGCACCGGCAAGCATCAGGAAATCACGCTGACCCAGTCGTCCAACATGTCCTCGGCCGAGATTGACGCCGCCATCCGCGATGCCGAACGCTACGCCGCAGAGGATGCAAAGCGCAAAAAGAGCGCCGAATTGCATAACCGCGCCGAGGAGCTGCTCTATCAGGCCAAGGCCGCGCAGAAAAAGCTGAACGGACAGGATAAGGAACGTATCGAAACCCTGCGCAAGCAGGTGCAAAGCGCCCTGGACGGCAAGGATGACAGCTGTCTGGAAAGCGCCTGCGACCAGCTTACCCAGGCGCTGCAGGCAGCGGGCCGCTATGTGGACAGCGCCTCCGTCAACAGCGAAGACGGATCCATGGACGCCGAATATACCTCCAACGATCACTGACGCCCGGAAGGAAGATTGCCTTGTTTGGCTATGTAACCATTGCCGCAGCCGGCTTGAGCCGGGACAGGCAGGATCGCTACCGCGCCATGTACTGCGGTCTTTGCCACACGCTGGGTAACCGCTTTGGCTCTGTGGGCCGGATGACGCTTAGCTATGACGCCACCTTTCTCTACATCCTGCTTTCCTCCCTGTATGAGCCGCCGGAAACACAGCAAAGCGGACGCTGCCTGCCCCATCCCCTGCATACCCACCCCTATGTAAGCAACGAAATCGCCGGCTACTGCTGCGATATGAACCTTGCGCTGGCCTACCACAAATGCATGGACAACTGGCAGGATGACCACAGCCCGCTAAGCCGTGCAGAGGCCGCGCTGCTGGAAAAGGGCTACCGTCAGGTTGCCGCGCGCTATCCGGAAAAATGCAGATCCATCGAAGAATGCCTGCACCAGCTTGCCCGGCTGGAACAAAGCGGAGAAAGCACGCTTGACGCGGCGGCCAACACATCCGCCCGGCTGCTTGGCATCATCTACCGCTACCGGGAGGATCTGTGGGCGGATGAGCTGGAGCGGATGGGACAATGCCTGGGGCGCTTTATTTACCTGATGGACGCGTACGATGATCTGCCCGCCGATATACGCAAAAAGCGCTTCAACCCGCTGCGGGAATATCAGACCAGAGAGGATTATGAAAGCTTTGTCAAGGAAAGCCTGACCATGCTGATTGGCGAGTGTACCGCGCTTTTTGAAGCGCTTCCCCTGGTGCAGGATATGGACATTTTGCGCAATATCCTGTATGCTGGATGCTGGACGCGCTATGAGCAGCTTCATCAGAAGCGCAACAAGGGCGTGCCCGCCAAACGTGCAGATCACAAGGAGGACGGGGCATGAGAGACCCCTATGAGGTTCTGGGCATTCCGCAGGGTGCCTCAGACGATGAAATCAAGGCTGCCTACCGCAAAATGGCCAAAAAATATCACCCGGACCTGAACGGCGGCAGCGCCGAGGCCGAAGCAAAGATGAAGGAGGTCAACGAGGCCTACAACATCCTCATCAAGCACAAGGGCACAGGCGGCCAGCAGAGCGGCTACAACCCCTACGGCCAGTCCGGCGCATACGGCTCCCAGGGCGGATACGGCAGCCAGCAGAGCTATGGCCAGCAGCAGGGGTACGGCCAGCAGCAGGGCGGCTACTACGGCGGCTTTGGCTTTGATTTTGAGGATTTGTTCGGCGGCGGCTACCGCAGCCGCCAATCCACCGCCTATACCGAAACCGATCCCGCGCTCAGGCCCGCCGCGCAGGCTGTGCTGGCTGGACGGTACCAGGACGCGCTTCACCTGCTCAAAGGCGTGGTGGGCCGCCGGGCCGCCTGGTACTACTGGAGCGCCCGTGCCAATATGGGGCTGGGCAACCGCATTGCCGCACTGAACGACGCCAAAACCGCCGTTACCATGGCGCCGGACGAGCCCGCCTTCCGCGAGCTGCTCTCCCAACTCAATGCCAGCGGGTTTGGCTATCAGCAGCGCAGCACGCAGGGAGGATTTGCATCCTATCTGTGCGCCAATCCCTGTCTTTCCATCTGCGCACTGAACATGCTGTGCAATTGCTGCTGCCGCGGCAGCTTCTTCTACTGCTAACAACGTTGAAAAGAGGTTTTTGGGAATGTCCTTTTGGGAAAAGATCAAACAAACGCTGCGCTCCTTCATGAATGGCCGAAATGGCGCCGACCATCTTTCCATTGCCCTTTTGTGGGCGGGACTGCTGCTGTACCTGCTGGGCGCCATTGTGGGCTCCATTCAGCTTTCCGTTTTCTTTCCTCTGCTGGGAATGCTGATGAACCTGATGGGCTTTGTGGCGTATGTGTTTTGCATTTTTCGCATCTTCTCGCGCAATCTGGACAAGCGCCGCGCTGAAAACCGACGCTATGTAACCGCCATGGAAAAGAAAAAGACCCAGCGCCGTCAGGCCAGGGTGCGTTTTCAGAACCGCAAAACCTACAAGTATTTCAAATGTCCCGGCTGCAAGGCCTGGCTGCGGCTTTCCCGCGGCAAGGGCGTGGTTACCATTACGTGCAGCCGCTGTCATACAAGCTTTACACAGAAGGCATAAAAGGGAGCATTCCTATGGAAATTCGTTATGTGGATTTTTCCGATAAGGATTTTTGGTTTTCGCTGGACAAACACCTGTCGCCGGAAGCGTTTGCCTCCAAGGTAAAAGACCGGTGCGGCTATGTGCTAACGGTAAACGGGCAACCCGCGGGATTGCTCAGGTACAATCTGTTTTGGGATAACACCCCGTTTTGCACCATGCTGTATATCGACGAGCGCTTTCAGCACCAGGGTTATGGAAAATGCCTGATGGCGCATTGGGAAAACGATATGAAGGCAAAGGGCTACGGCATGCTGCTCACCTCCACGCAGGTGGATGAGGACGCCCAGCATTTTTACAGAAAGCTGGGCTACAGGGACTGCGGCGGCATGGTAATCGATATTCCGGGCTATGAGCAGCCGATGGAAATGTTTTTGATCAAAGCCATTGCATAACCCAAAAAGGTCCAGACTGTCGATAAACCCATCGGGAGTTGTCAGAGGGGCCGCAGCCCCTCTGACTTTGGTTCGTATCGCCCGG
>JAEDGL010000208.1 GCA_016297535.1 Clostridia bacterium
GAGTTTTCGGCCTTGCCGAAAACATTTCCGCCAGTTTCTGTCGGAAAAGATCGCAAAGCGAGCTTTTTCGACACGCTGTCAGCCTGGAAAGGAGATTGACGATGGACGCTGTTCTGGAAACCGTCTGTGCGGCCCGTGAGCTGTTGGAACAGCTTACGCCGCTCAAGGGCAACTGCGGCAGGCTGTGCGGCGGCGCGTGCTGCCAGCCCGATCCCGAGGAGGAGGGCGAAAACGGCATGCTGCTGTTTCCGCAGGAGGAGGAGCTGTACAAAGAAGCCATCGAGGGCTTCCCGTTCCATCTGGCGGATGATGGCACGCTGTTTGAGGGCGGTAAGCGGCTGATTTGCGAAGGCAAATGCGTGCGCGAGCACAGGCCGCTTGCGTGCCGCATTTTTCCGCTGCGCATGGCATTGCAGGCGGACGGAAGCGTGGAGGCGGAGATTGATCCGCGCGCGTGGTGGATTTGTCCGCTTCCGGAGCGGGGCGGCCTGCGCGCCATGAGCGGGGAGTTTGTGCAGGCCGTAAAGCGCGCGGGCGAGCTGCTGTGCCGGAATGCCAATCTGCGCTCGGTGCTTGCGCGCGAGCAGCAGCTGTTGGATGAAACGAGGCATTTGTGATGCATGTGATCATTGTAGGCGGCGGTGCGGCAGGCATGGCGGCAGCCATTGCGGCGGCCGGAAAGGGCCACCGCGTAACGGTGGTGGAGCGCAACCGCCGGGTGCTTAAAAAGCTGGGCGTAACCGGCAACGGGCGCGGCAATCTGCTCAACCGTGGAAAAGGGCAGTATTTTGGCGACGAAGCGTTTGCGCGGCAGGTTATGCAACGCATGCCGTATGAGCGCGTTGCGGCGTTCTGGGAGGATGCGGGCGTGCCGCTGGTGCACGAGGCGGAAGGGCGCATGTACCCGTGCAGCTATCTGGCCTCGTCGGCGGTGGAGGCGCTCAGGTGGAAGGCGGATGCGCTTCATGTGCAAATCCTGCCCTGCACCCGGGTAACGTCCATCCGCCGGACGGACGGTGGCTTTGCGCTGCAGGCGGTGCGAACGGTGTTTGCGCCGGATACCGTGCTCAAAAGCGGGCGTGTCAAGCCGGGCGCGGCCACCGGCGAGGAGGCGGTGCGGCTGCTGGGCGACCGCGTCATCGTTACGGTGGGCGGCGCGGCGGCGCCCATGCACGGCACCGACGGCAGCGCCTACGGGCTGCTTGCGGATTTCGGTCACCGCATGACGCCGGTTCGTCCCGCGCTGTGCGCGCTGGTTACGCCGGAAAAGGCCGTGGAGGGCCTGAGCGGCCAGCGTGTGCGCGCCAGGCTGCGCCTGTGCGATGCGCAGGGGAGGCTTCTTGGCCAAAGCGAGGGCGAGGCCCTGTTTGCGCAGGATGGCGTAAGCGGCATTGCGGCCATGCAGCTTTCGCGGTTTGCTTTTGAGGGCTGCGTGCTGCACATGGATCTGCGGCTGGCGGTAACGGGCGGCCAGGAGACGGATGTGGCCGCGTGGCTTGCCCGCCGCGCCCAAACGCGGGACCGGCAGACGCTGCTGACCGGCGCGGTCAGCCCGGCGCTGGGCGATGCGCTCTGGCGCAGAAGCGGAGCGTCGCTTGACCGGCTGGCGCAGAGCATTGCCGATTTTACCGTTCCCGTGACGGGCGTGCGCGGCTTTGACAGCGCGCAGGTAACGGCGGGCGGCATCTGCCCGGCGCAGTTTGATCCATCCACCATGCAAAGCCGTCTGGTGCCCGGGCTGTACGCCGCCGGAGAGGTGCTGGATGTGGATGGCGCCTGCGGCGGCTTTAACCTGATGTTTGCCGTTGCCACCGGGTTGCTGGCAGGCCAAGCGCCGTAAGCGCATAAAGGCCCGGCAGGCATGGCAGCGTTTTGCTTTTTCGTAAAATCATGCATCGCCGCTTGAATAATGGCATGGTTCATGATATACTGCAAATGGATGTCCAGTTGGACAAAAACAAAAAAATTCAAGGAGGAAACACCCCATGAAGAAGTTCCTTGCTCTGCTTCTTGCCATGATGATGGTCGTGTTCACCTTCGGCGCTGTGGCCGAAACCGTGGATCCCGACACTCTGCCCGACGAGTGCGCGTCGGAAGATGGCACCTACAAGCTTGCGTTTGTTACCGACGTCGGCCAGCTGAAGGACAAGTCCTTCAACCAGGGCACCTGGAATGGCGTGAAGGCCTATGCCTGCGCCAATGGCCTGACCTACAAGTACTATCAGCCCGCCAACGGCGACCAGGCGACCGATGACGACCGCTATGACGCCATGAAGGCCGCTGCCGACAACGGCGCGGAAGTGATCGTGGCTGCCGGCTTCATGCAGGGCACCGCGCTGGCCAAGGCTGCTGCCGAGTTCACCGGTGTAAAGTTTGTGTTTATCGACGGATGGTCCCTCGGCCTGCCCAACGTTGCCCCCATCGCCTTTGCTGAGGAGCAGTCCGGCTACCTGGCCGGCTACGCCGTTGTGAAGGAAGGCTTTGAGAAGGTTGGCTTCTCCGGTGGCGGCGGCGGCACCAACCCCGCCTGCGCCCGTTACGGCTACGGCTTTGCGCAGGGCATGAACGCTGCTGCCAAGGAAATGGGCAAGACCGTTGAGCTCAAGTACTCCTGGCAGTACGGCGCTACCTTCAGCGCTTCCCCCGAGCTGCAGACCATGATCAGCGGCTGGTACGAGAACGGCACCCAGATCGTGTTTGCCTGCGGCGGCTCCATGTTTGCTTCCATCACCGCTGCTGCCTCTGCCAACGATGCTCTCGTTGTGGGCGTTGACACTGACCAGAGCACCCAGTCCGAAACCGTTATCCTCTCTGCCCTCAAGGGCCTGAGCGCCGCCACCGAGTGGGCCATCGCCAAGAACTACAACGGCGAGTGGGACACCGTGGGTGATGTAGCCACCAGCCTGGGCGCCAAGGACAATGCGGTTGGCCTGCCCACCGCCACCTGGATGCTGGAGAACTACACCGTGGAAGAGTACGAAGCCCAGCTGGCCGCCATCAAGGATGGCACCCTGGTTGTGGACAACACCGTTCTGGAGAACGACGGCGTTGTGAATGCCGGTCTGGACAACGTGACCATCATCTACGAATAATCCGTGTTCGGTACCCTGCCCGTCTCCTTTGGGAGGCGGGCTTTTCAGTTTTGGCCCAGTTTTTCAACAATCAGAAGCCGCCGGAGAAAGGCTTTCTCCGGCGGCTCAGAACGTCGAAAAAGCTCGCCTACGGCGATCTTTTCCGCCGGGAATGCACCATTTGCCT
>JAEDGL010000209.1 GCA_016297535.1 Clostridia bacterium
GGGAAGGATTTGACAAACTGGTAGCTGAAGGCGCGGTAGCCGGTCATGATATCGCGGATATCGCCCTCAAACAGCATGTTTACCAGCCCGCGCACCAGCCGGTTGCCCAGATTGTGGAAGGGCCGCTTGTTCTGCGTGAAATAGGTGGCGGAAAGCCGGTCGCCCACCACCATATCCACCTTCTGGTCAAGCACCAGATCCACCATCTCGCGGGCGTTTTCGGCGGGATAGGTATCGTCGCCGTCAATCATCAGGTAGCAGTCCGCGTCGATCTCGCGGAACATGGTGCGGATCACGTTACCCTTGCCCTGGCGGCGCTCGTAGCGCACAATGGCGCCGGCCTGGCGGGCTATTTCATCGGTGCCGTCGGTGGAATTGTTGTCGTACACATAGATATCGGCCTCGGGCAGAACGGCCCGGTAATCCGCAACCACCTTGGCCACCGTTTTGCTTTCATTATAGCAGGGAATCAGCACGGCAATTTTCATAAGTACCTCCCGGGGATCTTTCTGTCCTTATCGTACAGCACAAAGAAGCATTTGTCAATCGGCCGCCTGCTGGCGCTGGGCCTGCGCGCGCATTTCGCTGGGCGCGGCGCCGTAGCGCTTTTTGAACGCGCGGCGGAAGGTGGTGGGGTTGTTGTAGCCAAGCTCCGCGTACAGGGCGCTGATGTTGCAGCTTTCCCCGCCCAGACGGCGCATGGCCTCGCTCAGGCGCAGCCCCTCCAGATAGGTGGAAAAGTTCTGCCCGGTTTTGTCCTTGAACAGGTGGCTCAGATAGCTTTCGGACATGTTGAACCGCTCGGACAGCTTGCTCAGGCACATGGAGGGATCGGTAAAGTTTTCCTGCAGGTATTTTTCCACATCCGGGATGGGGTTGGAGGGCTCGGCCGAACGCGTGAAAAACGCGCAGATGAGCACGGCCATGCTTTCCAGCGCCGCAAAGGTGGGCTGCTCGCCAAGCTGCTGGTCGATGTGTGCCAGCCTTCGGCGCTCCTCGCCGGTTTGCGGGTCGATCTGGAACCGGGCCTTGAGCAGGGTGTTTTTGAGGTCGCTGAGCAGAAAGTTCAGCTGCATCACCGGCAGCGAGCGTTCCTCCAGGTTTTCGCGGTGCAGCAGCGCAAACATCTCAATCACCTGCTCGCGGTTGCCGGTGGTGATGAAGTGCTGCAGCTTGGCGGAAATTTCCACCGGGTAATACATGCTGGAGGCGTCCTTGCTCATCATTTCATAGGGCAGGAAGATGTGGTGCCGCGCCGTATACCGCGCGGCCAGACGGGCCTGCTCGTAGCTTTCCCACAGGCTTTGGGGCTGGGTGCAGGGCGAGCCCACGCCCAGGTACAGCCACAGGCCGTAGGCGCTCAGCAGCTGCTCGTGCAGGGCCACGGCGCGGTGCTGCAGATCCATCAGCGGATCCGGCACGTCGGCGCGGTAGGTAACCAGAATGACGAAGGCGCGCTCCAGCGTGGTGTAGTAGTACACCGGCTTGTCGGATGCAAAGGCCGCCTCGATGTGCTCGCCCAGGATATCGGATTCCTCCGCGGGGGCGATGGGCGTGTCGTCCTGCCGGTTGGCCACGCCGTAGAGCACGTAGAAGCGGTTGCTGCCCTCCAGCCCCATCTCCCGCAGCATGTAGGCAAATTCCTCGCGCGAGGCCACATGGCCGGAGAGCATTTTGCGCAGATAGCTTTTCAAAAGCACCGGGCGCTGCAAATCCACCTGCTGGCGCAGCTGGTCGCGGTCGCCCTCGGCCTGGCGCAGCCGGGTGTTGAGCTGGTGCACCGGGCGCATCTGGCGGCGCACCAGCAGCGCGATCATCACGCAGCCCGCCGCAAGCGCAAGCAGCATGATCAGCGTAAAAATCCCATCGTAATTGCCAAGCGTTTCATCGCACAGGCGGCAGGGCAGGGCGATCACATACTGCCAGCCGTTGACGGGGCTTACGCAGCACAGCAGGCGCATTTCGCCAAGCGTGCCCTGCTCGCCGTCCGCCAGGGCGGCCGTTTGCAGCGCATCTCCCAGCGCGGCGGATTGCGGGTTGGCCGCCAGCAGCATCTGAAGCGCGCCGTTTTCATCGCACACGGTGACCGCCGCCTCGCCAAACGCATCCTGGGGCAAAAAGCGGGCCAGCAGCTTGTCCATGTCCAGCTCAAACCAGATGACCACCGGAACGCGCTTGTACAGGATGGCGTCGATATCGCGCACCACGGCATACTCGTTCGACTTGCCCGTAAAGGCCGAAATATCCATACAGCGGCTCTGCGCCGCCGCCTGCAAAATCTGCTCCAGCCAGCTTTCATAGCCGCCCGGCTGGTACACGCGGTAGTTTTCGTAAAACTGGCGCGCCTCGGTAAACTGGCTGGCGGAAATGACATAGCCCGTT
The DNA here is from genome assembly GCA_016297535.1 of Clostridia bacterium. Lineage (GTDB taxonomy): Bacteria > Bacillota > Clostridia > Christensenellales > Aristaeellaceae > Limiplasma. Next base: position 2,383 of record JAEDGL010000209.1, read on the forward strand.
TTTTTGAGGTAGATGCGCTCCTCGGCCACGGGCAGGTTGGAAATGCTGTATATGCGGGAGGAGAGGGCTTGCATCACCTCGTAGGCGGCGTACAGATAGCCCTTCTGGCGGATGCTGTCCATCCCCGCCAGCCGCACAAAGGTGTTGTCGATCAGCAGCTGGCGGGTATAGCGGTCCATGGCGGAAAGATCGTTGTCCCATTTTTCCACCGCCTGCTGCAATTCCAGCGAGCGGTGCTCCCAGAACGCCTCGCGCGCATTCCGCGTGGAGGAGGCATACAGCCCCACGACCAGCGCAAGGCATACCAGCAGAAGCAAAATATAAGAAACCGTCAGCCCCAGCGCAAAGCCGTCCCTGGGACGCTGCTGCGGGTGACGCGGGCGAAGCCGTTTGGATTGCATGAAAGAAATCCTCCTTTGCGGCGGACCGTTTTTTGTTTGCTGCACTTTTTTTCCTCGTCAGGTTCTATTGTAGCAGAAAACAGGATTTTTTCAAGCAAAACTGATCAAAGATGTATTATCTGGCCAAATGTTTATCCGCCAAAGCAGCATTTGTATCATCATATCAAGAAGTGTTCCTTGTTTTTTACTGTTTTCATCTGCTATCCTTAGGCAAAAGCAGGGCGGTGGTGCCATTGAAAGGGCAAGCCGTTCGGCCAAAAATGTGAAAGGGGACCCCATCCATGAAGAAACTGCTTTCTCTGGTACTTGCGCTGGTTCTGTGCATGAGCCTGGCATCCGGCGCGATGGCCGAAGTCGAGAAGCCCGAAAAGATCACCATCTTTGTTGACGGCACCGTCTT
>JAEDGL010000210.1 GCA_016297535.1 Clostridia bacterium
AGTAGGCAAATGGTGCATTCCCGGCGGAAAAGATCGCCGCAGGCGAGCTTTTTCGGCGCTCTGAACGGTTCCGCTCTTCAAACGGAACCGTTTTCTGATTCGTGTACGGCGCTTAGCAATTCGGCAGGAGAAAAGGGAAATATCAGCACGCCGGCTGCCTCAACCGCGATTTCACCGGCCTGGATAAAGAACACCGCATTGCCATCCTCATCCAGATAAAAATCCCGTTCCGGGAAGAAGGCATTCTCAAAATCCGCTCTGCTCAGTTCTTCCAGATATTCGGATTCGATGTTCTGCCGGTCCGCTTCTACAATCTGCCAAATCAGATCATACACAAGCTGAGAGGCAATTGAGGGTTCCTCGTCACCGTCCTGCTCCAGCCCCAGCAGCTGGGTAAGCGTAAGCTCCTGTCCTGCATACAGTCCGTCTCTGGCATAGGTTTGAGCGAGGAGGGTTTCGTGAAGTCCGTTTCCTGTTTCCTCTGCAACGGTATACACAATGCTCAGATAGCGCTGGGAATCGTGTACGGTTTGTGCAGAAGCCGGGAGCGGGCCTGTCTCATCTTCCGCGAATACACAACCGCTCATCAGCAGGGCAAGCATCAGCGCCAGCAGGTGTTTGAGGTTTTTCATTCCTTAGCCCTGAGACAGCTCGTTAACCACGAAGCTGTTTTCCAGATAGGCGTTGTACATGCCATACTCGCCAACCAGGCTGGTCAGGTAGCTCAGATGCGCCTGGTAGATGTAATTGCTGCTTACGATATACACTTCAAACACCGCGTAGCCATCCTCCGTGTTGTAGGCAACCGTGCCATACTGCATGTCCTCATACACATTGGAAACGCAGCCGGTAATTCCGTTGGCTACAATGCTCACGTAATCAGCAAGGCTTGCGCCGTTGCGGTTTTCGATGCGCTTGGCAAAGAAGCTCGCGCTGCCATCCTCCAGCTGCGCGGAAACGCCGTTATCATCCTCTACCAGCATTTCATCCGTAAATACGGAGGGATAGAGCAGCGTAAAGCCAAGCTTGCTTTCATACTCCACGGCAATTTCTTCAAAATAGCCCTGCATGGCCTCCTCAATGGAAAGATCGGTGCCCACCGAGTAGCCGGTAAGGCGGAAGCCGTTCAACGCGGACGCATCGTTCTGAAAGGTGAACACAGCGCGCTCAATCCAGTTGATCGTGGGATAATCCGCCTCGGTCATCTGGCGCATGGGCTTTTCGGCCTGATAGATTTCGCCGATGATCTGCACACTCTTGCCATCCGCGCCGCTGTTTACCAGTACGGGCTGAAAGCCGATGTAACCCTCCGTTTCCGCAGGGGTAATGCTCTGCAGTTCCGGCACGCGCGCCGAAAACACCTTACCCAGCAACTCGGCCTGCGCGGAGGTGTTGGTCATCATGTCCCCGGTAATGCCGATTTCCGCGCCAAAGCTTTGTCCCACGGAAAAGAATGCGTCGATAAAGGACAGGCTCAGCTCGTCCTCCGCGCCGGGAACGCTCTCGGGCGCATTGGGCGAATGCCAGGAAGCGGAAGCCACCAAATCCATCAGCGGAACCAGCGCTTCAAAATCGGCCGTCTGGGCCATTGCGCCCGCGCAAATGCCCAGCGTCATGCACACAACCATCAGCAGGGAAATCATCTTTTGTACACCGCGGTTCATCATTGTAGTATCCTCCTTGTATTTTGAAACCGTTTCCCGGTTCCCTTATTCAACGTTTCAAAATGGATGTTTCATCCAAGCCTTGCAATCCATTCCGCCGCCGAAATGGCTGCTACGTTGCCCTCCCCCACGGCCTTGGGTACCTGCAGCGGCTTGCCGGTGCAATCCCCCGCCGCGAACACGCCCGCAATGTTTGTGCGCATATGGCGATCCACCGGGATAAAGCTGCCCTCCGTTTTCAAATCGGAGATCAGCATATTCAGCGGCATAGCGGCGCGAAAGATAAAGATGCCGTCATAGCAGTGTGTGGCACGGTTGGTGGTCAGCGTGATGCCTGCATCGTCACGGCCAATGGAGGCGGGTTTTTCGTCCATCAATGTAACATTGGCGTCCAGGTCATCCGTCTGATGCCGTTTAAGGCTGTAATAATCCACGCTGGATGCCAGCCCGGCCAGGAAGTGGGTTTCTTCCACCCCCTGCATGGAAGCGCTGAGCACTGCGATGCGCTTGCCGCGATAGAACAAGCCATCGCAGGTGGCGCAGTAGCTGACGCCGCGTCCCACCTGCTCCTCTTCGCCGGGAAGCAGCACGGGGCGAGCTGCACCCATGGCCAGCACAACCGCTTTGGCCTCCAGCACATCATTTTCCACCAGCAGCATAAAGCTTTGACCCATCGGCATAATCTGGCGCACAAGGCCCGAGCGTTCCTGCGCGCCCAGAGCCAGCGCCTGTTCGCGGAAGGAATCCAGAATGCCTTCGCCGGATACCTGCGGCATACCGGGATAATTATCAATTCTTTCTGCACTACGCAGAAGACCCGTATCATTGCGCGGAGCGATCACAACCGCCTCCAGGCCGCGCATACGGGCGGTCATGGCGCAGGACCAGCCCGCAGGGCCTTTTCCAACAATGGCAATATCCGTCATAGCTGCCTCCAAAAATGGCTACTTCCACAGTTTCCGTTACGAGTATATCAAAAACATAAATTTGTTTCAAGAGTTTTGATAAATTGTTACAGGCTTATGCAATATGAAACCAAAAAGCCGCGCTTTTTGCGCGGCCAAAACGCTCCTGTGTTCAGTCTGATTTTCCTCTCTGCTCCGGCTTACCGTTTTCCTCCCGTGTCCAGGCTGTCTTCTGTTGATGGATGGCGTAGAGCTTTGAGTAATCATCCGCCTCCTCCGGCGTTTGGATGGCAGACGGCACCAGCCCAGTGCATTCCGTAGCAGACGCCAGCTCCTCCACGTTCCATACCGAAGGTTCAGACGGATCTCTCCCCTGGATTTTTCGGTTTCTTTCCATATTATTGATCGCCTCCAAAGCAAAGAGTACGCCTTTTCAAGCCAAGTCATACAGGATAAATTCTCCTGTTTGATAGCAATGGAATTTTTTTGAGAAAGAGTATTGCATTTTCAGTTCTTCTTTGCTATAATAACCGTCGTTAGCTCATTGGCTGGCACACGGGGCATTAGCACAGTTGGTAGAACGAAGTTCTCCGAGGTACGCCCCACACCCAA
>JAEDGL010000040.1 GCA_016297535.1 Clostridia bacterium
TGAGCACATCGGGGTGGATGAACTGGTTGATGACGCGCTTGTTGCTGGTTTCCAGCGCGCCCAGAGGCTTCTTGGCCGCGTCGGCAATTTTGATCAGGCGGGTTTCGTAGGAGCAGTGCGCGGGGGCGGATACGATGTAGAACTTGGCGGGGCTGCAGGGGCACTTGCTCTGGAAGGTAACCTCCCGGGCGCCGCGGGTAATGTAGAGGCAGTCCTTGTAGCCCAGCTCGTACACCACGCCGTCAACGGTTACGCTGCCCTCGCCGCCCACGTTGAACATGCCCAGCTCGCGGCGCTCCAGAAAGTACTGGGTGCCAAAGTTGGCCCATACGTCGATGCCCTTGTCCAGGGGCACAATCTCGTTTACGGGCATGATGCCCAGGGTGACCATGCGGTCCACATGGGAATACACGGCGGTTACCTGATCGGCAATAAACAGGTTTTCAATCAGAAACTCCTTGCGGGTTTCCTCGGTGGTGTAGCGCTTGAAATCGCGCTGGTTGCAGGAATAGCGGATGTCCATGGGCGTTTCCTCCTTGTGATTGATCATTGGTGAATGATTCGGGTAACAAAATAACAATGGGCCTACAGCCCGGCGGCCAGCGTTTCCAGATGCAGCCGCGCGTTCCGGGCATTGGCGGGGGTGGTATCCTCCAGCGTCATCTGGATGAAGGGCTTGCGGGCTTTGGCAAAGCGCAGGATGGGCGAATAATCCATCTCGCCAAGGCCGCAGGCCATGGAGCGCAGGCCGTCCTGCGTGCGCTGGTAATCCTTCATGTGAAGGATCACCACATCCTCGCCCAGCAGGTCGATGGCTTGGGCAAGCACGCGGTCGCGGCGGTCCAGATTGTCCGGGTGCAGCAGGTTGACCGGGTCCAGAATGATTTTCAGGTTTTCGGAGCGGATGGCGTCCAGCACCGTGCGGGCGGCCCTGCCATCGTACACGATGTGGGTGTACACCGGCTCGATGGCCAGCGTAACGCCAAAGCGTTCGGCGCATTCCACCACGGGCGCCACGCGGCGGATGAACAGCTCCAGCGCCTCCTGCGTGTGGCTGGCCGCGGGATCATAGCGGTATTGGGCATTGGGGTTGCCGGTTTCGGTGCCCACGCAGCCCGCATTCATCCAGCGCGCCAGCCGGATGTGGGCAAAGTAGCGCCGGAGCGTATCGCGGTAGGCCGCTTCATCCGGGTGGGTCAGGTTGAGATAGCAGCCCAGCACCGCCAGATCCAGATCGCCCAGGTCGCGTTTCACCTGCGCGGCCAGGCCGGGGGTGGCGGCGGCGGGATCCATCAGCCCGGGGTCGATGGTTTTGCCCAGCGCCAGATGAACGCAGGCAAAGCCCTGCTCGCGCACAAAGCCCGCGCGCTCGCGCAGGGTGCCGGGGGCCGCGTCGTGCAAACGGATGCCGATGTTCATGCTTCGTCCTCCCATGTGATGCTCTCTACCTGTTCAGCGTTCAGCCGTTCTCCCTGCTGGCCGGTGAGGCAGACATTGCGCAGCGTCACCTGACCGGCATAGCGGATGATCAGCCCCTGATGCAGGCATTCCGCCACGCCGTCCGCCATGGCGGGCACAAAGGGCTTGGCATCCGGCGCGTAGGTAAAGACGCAGTTTTCCAGCAGAATGGATTGGATCGGCCGCTCGGGCAGGCCCAGAAAATAGCCCGCGCACGCGCCGCAATCCTGCGCGTCCACATTTCGGAAAGCGATGCGGCCTATGCGCGGCGTGCGGTGATCCACCGGCTGCGCCTCGCGGCTTTGCACATAGGCGCTGTGGCCGTCCGGGTCGCAAAAGTACAGGCAGTTGACCACAAACGGCGCGCCGACGCGGCGCATCTCCACATGGTCAAACACAATGCCGTCGATCACGGCGTTTTCACCGCGCCCGCGCCGGGTTTTCACGCGCAGGCCGCGGTCGGTGTTGCGCATCAGGCAGTAGCGCACGCGCACATCCCTGATGCCGCCCGCGCACTCGCTGCCGGCGGTTACGCCGCCGTGGCCATTCTCCATCAGGCAATGGGAAATGTCGATATCCTCGCAGGGCGTGCGGTAGCGCGCGCCCATGTAGATCTTGCCGGATTTGATGGCGATGCAATCGTCCCCCACGGAGAAATGCACGCCCGCCACCGTTACCTGGCGGCAGCTTTCGGGATCAAAGCCGTCGGTATTGGGGCTGCTGGCCGGCGCGTTGATGGCCAGATCGGCAAAGATCAGGTTTTGGCTGAAATAGGGATGCAAATTCCACGCGGGGCTGTTGCAAAACGTAAGACCCTGCACGGTTATCTGCCGGCAGCGGCACAAAAACAGCAGCCGGGGCCGCCACGCGCCGCGGCGCAGTTTGGGGTTTTGCCACCAGTCGCCCAACTGCGCCTGTCCGTCCACCACGCCGGTGCCGATGATGCGCACATCCTCCACATCCACGCCGGTCAGCGCGGAGGCGAAGCAATCCAGCGGGTTGCCCTCCCAGCTGCCCAGCAGAAAATCCCCCTCCGGGGCAAAGGTAACTCCTGGCAGGATGGGGAAGCGGCTGCGGTCCGGGCAGAGCATCAGCCTGGCGCCCTGCTGCAGCTCGATGGTGATGTGGCTTTTCAAAAACAGGGGGGTGATGCAGTAGTTGCCGCGGGGAATGCGCACGCGCCCGCCTGCGGGACAGCAGTTGATGGCCGCCTGAATGGCGGCGGTATCATCGTGCACGCCATCGCCCGCCGCGCCAAAGCGGCGCACGTCAAGCGACACGGTTTCCTTTTGCGTGCGGAAGGCTACGGCCCCCACCTGCTCTGAGCCATCCAGAACCACGGCCTCGTAGCAGGTATCGGGCTTGAGGTGGTACAGGCTGGTAATGGTACGGTCGGCCAAAACGGGCTCCGCGCCGTTGAGCGACACGCGGTAGGGCCTGCGGGTATGGTAGGTTCCGCCGTCAAACAGCTTGAGCGCGGCGGAACGGCTGGTGGTAAACAGTACGCTCAGTTCCATGCTCAGCCCTCCTGCGGCGGCACAGGCCAGTCCTCGTCATCCAGCAGGCCCAGCGCCAGCCCTGTGCGGATGGCATCCTCAGGCGCGCCGGGGCGAACCTGCTGCCGAAACAGATCCACCAGCGGACGGTAGTATTCGTAAATCTCCTCCGAGCAGGCCTCCAGGCACCCTGCCAGCGCCAGCAGCGCCCCGTCATCCATGGGACAAAGCGCCTGCGCCGCTTCCACCAGCTGCGCCGTGGGAAGCAGCCTGCCGGTTTTGGCATCCACCGCCAGCCCGGCCAGCAGCGTTTCCAGCTCCTTCATCGGATGGTTCATCCTCTCCTGTACGCTTACTCCAGCAGCTCGCCGCGATCCAGCGCGTCAATCTGGCCCACGCGGCGGGCATGACGCTCGCCTTCAAACTCGGTCATCAGCCAGGTGCGCACAATATCCTTGGCCAGCTCCGTGCCCACCACGCGTGCGCCCAGCGCCAGCATGTTGGCGTTGTTGTGCAGGCGGCTCATCTTGGCCGAATAGGTATCCGTGCAGCATACGCAGCGGATGCCGTGCACCTTGCCCGCCGCCATGCCAATGCCCACGCCCGTGCCGCACAGCACAATGCCGCGATCGCACGAGCCGTTGGCCACGGCGTGCGCGGCGCGCGCGCCATAAATGGGGTAATCCACGCTTTCATGGCTGTTGGTGCCAAAATCGTAGTAGGGAATCTCCAGCTCGTCCAGCACGGCGATCACCGCAGGCTTGAGATCAATACCGGCATGGTCGCAGGCGATAGCAATCATGGAAAGCTCCTCCTTCAAAAGATCATGGTTTGCTTTATTATAACACGGTTCCCCATTGCAGGCAACGTATCATTTCAGCACAGGGCGGGCATGCTGATAGCATCACGCAAAAAGGAGCGCTCCCATGAACAAGAACCTTTCCCGCCCCCTGCTGATGGCTCTGGGCATCATGGCTTTGCTGATTGCCGCGGCCGTGCTGCTTACGCCCTCCGCCGCCACCGACCCTCTTGCGCCCGCCGAAGCGGCAGGCAAGACGGACGCCGTTACCCCTCAGGAGGGCTGCGAGCTTGTGCAAACCCTTACCTATACCCGCTGCGAGCATACCGTTGTGCGCCGCTCTACGGCGCCGGTGGAGCTGTACGGCCAGTCTCTGGCCGATGTGGAGGCGCTGTACCCTTCCTGGCGCATCAGCGAATTTGGCGCAAAGCAGGTGAAAATGGAACAGCATCTGCAGCTGTTCTGCCCCGATCATCTGGTGCTGATGCCGGACGGCGCGGGCATGCTGTGCGTGTTTCAGAACAAATACGGCGACGCGCTGGCGCTTGTCAACGAGCTGAACCTGCCCGTGAAAAGCCTGCCCGCCGCCGCGCAGGAGGAAGTGGAGCCGGGGCTGGGCTTTTCCACGGCAGAGGAAATGGAAATGTGGCTGGAGAGCGTGGAGTCCTGAGCGATGATTGCCATTCTGATTCGTTCCGTCCTGCTGGTGTGCTTTGCCATTCTGGCCATGCGGCTGATGGGCAAGCGGCAGATTGGCCAGCTGCAGCCCTTTGAGCTGGTCATTGCCATCATGATTGCCGATCTGGCCTCCACGCCCATGGCCAGCCTGGATATTCCCCTGTGGCACGGCGTGGTGCCGCTGATGATTACGGTGGCGCTGCACCAGCTTTTTACGCTGCTTTCGCTCAAAAGCCAGCGGCTGCGCGCCTTTTTTTCCGGGCGGCCCACGGTGGTGATCCACGATGGCAAAATCAACCACAAGGCGCTGGAAAAGCTGTGCTTTAACCTGAACGACCTGCTGGAGGAGCTGCGCACCGGCGGCGTGCTTACCCCCACGGAGGTGGGCACCGCCATTATGGAAACCAGCGGCAAAATCAGCGTGTTTCCCAAAAGCCAGCACCGGCCCGTTACCCCGCAGGATCTGGGGCTGGAAACCGGCTACGAGGGCATTCCCCTTACGCTGGTGATGGACGGCAAGCTGCAAAAAAGCAATCTGCCCCTGTGCGGCCGGGATGAGGCCTGGCTGATGAAGCACCTGAAGCGCCTGGGCTTTTCCCGCATGCAGGATGTGCTTTTGTGCTATCTGGATACGGACGGATGCCTGACCGTCCATGCCTATGGCAATCAATCGCCCATGTGCACGCAGGCCATGGCGCAGGACGAGGTGGCCTGGTAAATGAGACGGGCCCTTGTGCTGATCCTGACGCTGTGCCTTCTTACCTTTGGCTGCGGCTGGTGGCTGGATCACCTGCAGCAGCGCACCGCCGAAACCTATCTTGACAGGCTCTATCACATCCGCCAGCTCATTGTGGAGGGCGATCTGGAAACCGCCGCCAGCGAGCAGGCCGCCTTCCATGTGCAGTGGCAGCACGACGCGCACTGGCTGAATTACCTGCTGGATCATCACCACACGCGCGATGTGGAATCCAGCATCCGCCATTTATCCACCGCGCTGCTGGCGCAGGACAGGATCCACGCGCTGCTGGCCACGGACGAGCTGACCGACGCGCTGGAGGAGGTGTCCCAGCGGGATGTAGCCATCTGGGAAAACATCATGTAGCGCCGGGCGGGCATTTGGGCGCGCAATGCTTTTGGATCGAAATCTGCAAGAACGCCCCTGCCGCTTGGGCAGGGGCGTTTTGCCAATGCTGTTTTACTTGCACAGGTCGGGCCAACGGGTCTTGGCGTAATCCCAGGCCTTGTCGATGGCCTTCTGGCGGCTGTCGCTGACGTTGCCGCTGTGGGTTTTGCTGCCCACAAAGTGCAGACACATCATGCCGTAGTAGTTGTTGGCCGCGTAGAAGTGCAGTCCATCGGAGACGCCGCCCTGGAACTTGGACTGGGAGAAGCTGTCGGTGCCGTTGAAGCCGTGCGGGAAGCCGTAGATACCCACGGGGTACACCTTGCCGTTTACGTTGAGCAGCGCGGCACGGGCATCCCAGGCGCTGCCAATGTTCTTGGCGCCGCCAAAGGCATTCTTGAAATCCGGCCAGGTATAGGTAACCTCGGACTTATCGCCGTCAGCCTTGATCTTTGCCAGCTGAGCGGAGGTGGGATGGTTGGAATTGTAGGGGAAGCCTACGATCTCGCACATCACCTTGGTATCCGCAGAGGTTGCGGGCACGCAGTCGGCATGGTTGCCGCCGCTCCAGCGGTAAATCTGGAACACCTTGCCGGTTTCCACATCCAGCACGGTGGCGTAGCTGTTCTTGGGAATCAGCTTGGCGCCGGCGTCGCCGTAATCCCAGCTGGCCTTTTCCACACTGAGCACGGTGCCAAAGTCGGTGGTCACGGTGCCGCCGCCGGCATTGAGCTTGGCGTTGATGGCACTCCAGGTCTTGTTACCGCATTCGCTGTCCACGTCCAGCTTGACAGATCGCTGGAAATTGCGCACGGCGCTCATCGTACCGCCGCCGTACTCGCCATCCAGCTTGCCGGTGTAGAAGTTCAGCCTGCTCAGCGCTGCCTGCAGGGCGTACACATACACATTGCCCACCAGGTTCAGCTCGCTCTTCAGCGTATAGGGCAGCGCAACGCCAAGGAGCCCGTTCATGTAAACGTTAACCTCCTCGGTGGTCATAATGCCGCCGGAAACCTCGCTGTATACGGCGTTGTACTTCTCGTTGTCATAATACAGAGAGCAGTACTTGGTGCTGCCGGAGGTATAGGTTTCGGTGGATACCATCATCAGCACCGTGCCGGCCGCTACGCTGATGCCGCCGGTGGCAGGCTTGGTTTCGGTCTTGAACAGCACGGTGGCGGCAGGCAGCTTGATAAAGGTCTTGTCCGCGCTTACCGGCAGGCTGCCGCCGGGGGTGATGCTGGCGGTTGCGCAGTCGCCGCGCACCCAGCCCACCAGGCCGCTGCTGGTGCGGATGTTGTACCAGGTATATCCGGCTGCGGAAACAGGCTGCGCCAGCAGATCCACCACAGCGCCCTCGCTGAGCACGTAGCCGGTCTTTTTGCCGTTGGCGGCATCGCGCACACGAGTGCCGGGCATGGTAATGGTAACCGTGCCAATGGCCACGCCGCTGCCCGAGGTTCCGCCGCCGGAGGAGCCGGACGCGGATACGTAGGTGCCCATCACCCAGCCGGTCTGGCCGCTGTAATGCACCTGATACCAGGTAACGTTTTTGGAATCCACATAGGTATCGGTATAGGAGAGCGTAACGCTCTTGGGCACAACGCCCAGGCGCGCGCTGCCCGTGGAGGCATACTTGCGCAGGTTCACCTTGGCGGTGGTTTTCAGGCTGCCGATTCCGCCGGAGGTGCTGCCGGAGCCGGAGGAGCCGGAGCTGCTGGTAACGTTGATATAGGTGCCCATCACCCAGCCGGTTTTTCCGCTGTAGCGCACCTGATACCAAATAACGCCGTTGGAGGCGGAATACACATCCGTGTAGGAAAGGTTAACGCTCTTGGGGATGGTTGCCAGGCGTGTGCTGCCTGTGGAGCCGTACTTGCGAAGCGCCACGGAGGCAATGGTGCGCAGCGTGCCGGTGGAGGCGCTGCCCGTAGCCGTGCCGGTGGAGCCGGAGCCTGTGCTGATGCTGGAGCCGCTGGCCAGCGCAAACAGCACCGGCTGCGTCAGGGGGCCGGCGGAGCCGTCAGCGTCCAGGCCCTTGGCTTTCTGAAACTTGAATACGGCGTTGTGGGTCTGATTGCCGTAATCGCCGTCCAGATGGCCGTCATAATAGCCCAGCTTTTGCAGGGCCAGCTGCACCGCGTGCACGCGCACGTCGCCCACCAGATCCATGTTCTTGCGCAGGGTGGTAAAGGTGGTCTGCTTCCAGAGCGTGCCGGTGATGTAGGTGTTCAGGCTGTCCGCGCTCATGATGTCCTTTTCCACATCGCTCTTGAGCACGTTGTAGCGCTTGCTGAGGTAGTACACGCTGTAATACGCCTTGCCGTCGGAGCCGGTGTACCAGTCATCGCTCACCAGCTGGCATACGCTGCCCAGCGTGGGATGAACCACCGTGCCGGTACCGTACAGATCTCCCGTAAAAAACGGTACGGAGCTGGTCAGCTTGATGTACGTTTTGGTAACGGACGGGGCAACATAGTCGGGCGACGCACCCACGGATTGGGCGGCGAACGCCACGGGCACCGTGCCTACCAGCAGACACAGAACCATCACCATTGCCACCAGCGATCTGATCGCCTGGACAGGCTTCCTTTTGAGTTGGTTCCTCATGGCAAAACCTCCGTATTATGACGGCCTCAGCCGCGATGATTTGCATCTATGCAGACGGATGGATACTGTGGTATCATGCTTATAGTATTACAACTTTGTTACATTGTCAATGCTTTTTTCTTACTTTTTACCGGCAAAATGTGATTTTTCTGTCTCTTTTTGAAATGTATGCGAAAATCACGCATGCAGCTCCTGCCTGAGCCGGTCTCTGAGCATGGTGTAGCGCCTGGCCACATGGTTGTTGGCCACCATCTGGGCAATCACCTCCTCGCGCCCCACCAGCACCACCAGGCGGCGGGCGCGGGTGAGCGCGGTATAGAGCAGGTTGCGCGCCATCAGCATGGGCGGGCCGCCCACCACGGGCAGCACCACCACGGGAAACTCGCTGCCCTGGCTCTTGTGCACCGTCAGGCAATAGGCCAGCTCCAGCGAATCCAGCTGCTGCTTTTGATAGGTGACAAAACGTTCGTCGTCAAAGCACACGGTCAGCAGATGCTCGGCGGGATCCATGCGCACAATGTAGCCCACATCGCCGTTGAACACGCCGCTGCCCTCCTCAGTGCCAAAGGGCGTTTTGCGGGTGTATTCCAGCTGATAGTCGTTTTTGGTCTGGATGACCTTGTCGCCCACGCGAAACTCCGTATCGCCGTGCACAATGGCGTCCTTGCCCGGGGCTTCGGGGTTGAGGGTGTTCTGCAAAAGCCGGTTGAGCACCATCGAGCCGCAGTCGCCCTTTTTGGTGGGGCTGAGCACCTGAATGGCACGGGTGGCCTCGGATTGCCAGCTGCCCCTGGGAAAGCCCAGGTACCTGGGCAGCCGGGAGGACAAAAGCTCGCAGATGGTGGCGGCCGCTTCGGTCTGCAGGGTTTTGCGTTCAAAGAAAAAATCAGTATCGCGCCTGCGAAGCAAAGGCAGCTCACCGTTATTGATGCGGTGGGCGTTGAGCACGATCATGCTGCTTTCATCCTGGCGGAAAATATCCGTCAGCCGCACGCTGGGCACGGCGTCGCTGTCAAGGATATCGCTGAGCACATTGCCAGCGCCCACGGAGGGCAGCTGGTCGCTGTCGCCCACCAGAATCAGCCGGGTGCCGGGCAGGATGGCGCGCAGAAGCCCGCGCATCAGCCGCACATCCACCATGCTCATCTCATCCACAATAATGCAGTCGGCCTCCAGCGGGTAATCCTCGCCGCGGGCAAAGGTATCCTCATCGCCGCCGTATTCCAGCAGGCGGTGGATGGTTTTGGCCTCCTCGCCGGTGGCCTCGCTCATGCGCTTGGCCGCGCGGCCGGTGGGCGCGCACAGCAGGATATCGTTATCCTCCTTCAAAAGCTCCAGAATGCAGCGGATGATGGTGGTTTTGCCGGTGCCCGGGCCGCCGGTAATCACCAGCACGCCTTCCTCCACGGCGCTGGAAATGGCCTTTTTCTGCCTGGCGCTGAAGGACACGCCCAGCTCCTTTTCGTACCGGGCGATGCGGCCGTCCACGCCGCGGACGGCCTTGTAGGGGCGCGCGGCCATCAGCTGCTGCAGCCGGAGGGCGATCTCGTTTTCCGCGTGATAGTACAGCGGCAGGCACACCGCGTCCTCGCAATCCGGCAGGGTAATGCCCACCAGCATTTTCTGCAAAAGCGCCTCGCTGATCTGCCGGTCCACCAGCTCCTCCTGCGCCCGCAGCATCTGGCACGCGCGCTGGCGCAGAATCTCCCTTGGCAGATAGGTATGCCCGCCGTTGCCCGCGGCCTCGTTCATCAGATAAAACAGCGCCGCGCGCAGGCGGAACTCGCTGCCCGGATCAATACCCATGGACAGCGCGATGCGGTCGGCCGTCAGAAAGCCCACGCCCTCAATGTCCATCACCATGCGGTAGGGATTCTGGCGGATGAGCTCCACGGCGTTTTCGCCGTAAAACCTGGCAATCTTCATGGCCAGATTGGGGCTGAGGCCATAGTTTTGCAAAAATACCAGAATGCGGCGCATGCCCATCTGCTGCACATAGCTTTCAATGATCATGGCGGCCTTCTTGGGCCCGATGCCGCTGATCTCCGTCAGCCGCTCGGGATGCTCGTCCATGATTTCCAGCGTAGCGTCGCCAAAGTGCTTCACGATCATTTTGGCCGTGGAGGGCCCGATGCCCCGGATGAGGCCGGAGCCCAGGTATTTTTCAATGGCCGCCCGGCCCTCCGGCGGCGTGATGGTGCAGGTGCGGGCGCTGAACTGCCTGCCATACACCGGGTGCTCCGTCCACGTGCCTTCAAAGGTAACGTTTTCGCCGGGGCTGAGCTCCGGCATCATGCCCACCACCGTCTGCTGGGACCGCCCCGTGCCTACGCGAAGCACCGTGTAGCCGTTTTCCTCGTTGCGGAAGGTGGTTTCCTGCACGACGGTGGTGAGGGTTTCCAGCGGCATTGGGGGGCCTCCTTTCGGGATGGATGTTATCGCCGCTCAGGCGCGCAGGGTGCGCTGCGTCTCCAGCACATAGCCAAAGATCAGGAAAAAGGGCATGTTGGCCGCCGTCAGATATTCCGAAAACAGGTAGGGCTCGGAAATCGTGCCCACCAGGAACACAAGCAGAATGACCGCAAGAATCTGATCGGCAAAGGCGGCCTTCTGATTGAAAATCAGCTTCAAAGATACCCAGACAGCGCGAGCCGCAAAGAAAACCGCCATCAGCAGGCCCGGCAGACCCATGTTGAGCAACGTTTGCAGGAAGGAGTTATGGGCATGCTCCGCCCCGCTGGTTTCACGGATTACCTGCACAATATCCGAATTGAGCATGCCCGTAAGCAGAATGCGCGGGCGCTCCCAAACCAGATGAAGCAGCTTTTGATAAATCGGGGTGCGGCCCGTCATCGTAGCCAGGTCATCGAGCAGGCTGCGGTTGGCCACCACCTGATTTTCGACTGTTTCTGCATGGGCGGTCAGCTGGTTCACCAGACAGGTGATGCCGTCCTTGACCCAGCTGAAGCTGAAAAACACCAGCACCAGACACAATGCGCCTGCAATGAGGCCGATGATTGTCTTCTGCCACATGGCGCGGCGCGGCAGGCGAAGCATGGCAAGAAAAACAAGCCCCGCTGCAAAGCAGCACACCTGCAGCATGATGGTACGCGAATCCGCCAGAGCGATGCCCGCATAGGCACCCACGCACAGCAGCACAACGGGTACCGCCAGCCAGCGGCAGCGCTTATGAACCAGCAGCCACACGCCCAGCAGCAGCGCTACCATAAACACACAGGCGGAGATATTGGGATGATTTCCGGCACAAAGACGTAACTCCTGCATTTCCACTTTTGTTCCCAAATAGGGAAGGGTAATCAGGCTGTCCGTGAATACCGAAAGAACCCCGATCCAGGCCAAAAGGCCGTAGCCAATAACAAAAATGATCGCAACCGTCTGAAGCCCCATCTTTTTTCCACCGTCAGCCATGCTGTGCGCAAAGGGAAAGGCCAGCAGGTAGGCACAGCACAGATTGCTGAACATGCTGAATGAATAGTTCAGAAACGGCTCTCTCATCAGCATGCGGCTGAGCACATACCATGCGACAAACGCCGCGCCAACCCACAGATCCACCTGCTTCCGATCGCTGCCCAGGCACAGGCTCATCCCCACAAAGGCCCAGGCAATCGGGCAGACATAATGCATCATGGCCAGCGTACCGCGGTCAAAAGAAAAAATGACCAATACCAGCGTCATCGCCGCAGCGGCAAGCATCAGAACCGCCGCGCTTTTTGTTTTCTTTGATAATTCACTCATTACGTTCTTCCTCCTTCGCAGGCGTGCACACGGCGCCAAGCAGCACCGGCGCGGCCAGCATAACACAGTAGCAATACCGGATCAGCGCGCATGGGCCCAGCAGCAGCGTACACAGATAAATCCCCGGCAGAGCCCATGCCATTGTCTCCGCCCTTCTGCGTTCATACACAGCCCATGCATATCCAAACAGCAGCACCCACGTCCACAGCGCCGGGTGAATAAGGAGCCGAACGGGAAGAATCTCCATGCAGCCGTTTTCCGTATACCATTCATCGCACAGCTGCTGTACGCGGGGCAGCCAATCATATTGCTCGATATGGCTGTTGGGGTTGTGGTTGACCGTCATGGCGCCGCGGGGCCCGTATTCTTCCTCATCATAAGTATAGGCATAGGCGGTATCGGTAATGTCCCAGTAGGCCTTGTTGGTATACAAAAACGCATCGATATACTCGATGGGATAATGGAAAGCCTCCCGTGCCCAAAGTTTCAGAAAGCTGACCAGCTGCTGGGGGCCCGTAACCAGCGCGGCGCACTTGGCCGCATCAGCCCGCTCCGGCGCATAGCGGTGCGCCCAGGGCAGCTTTTCCCTGATTTCGTAGCCTACGGGATGCTCCAGCCCATACAGCGAATAGACCCGCGCCATCTGCTGGCAGGGCATGGCAAGCGTGTCGTGAATGGTGGGATTTCTGGCGTCAACCGATTTTTTCAAACCGGCTTCACAGCCCGCAGACAGCACCATTCCGCACAGCAATAGCGCAATCAGCCTGCGTCCCTCAGGCTTTTTCCGTGCTTTCAGCAGCAATGCAATCAGCAACAGCAGATAGGCCAGGATCATGTTCCGGCGCAGGAGCCCCGTAACAGCCAGAAGCAGCACATCCGCAATGAGAACGCCGCGCCTGACGGCCCGCTGCGGTTCCATGATCCGGCGGCACAGCTCCACCGTAAGCGCCAGCAGCGATGCCGCAAACAGCACGTCCTTTGTCAGGCTGCTTGCCATAACCGCATGCTGGGGAGCAAGCGCAAATACCGCCAGTATCAGGCCCCAGATGATGCGCGGACATCTGCGCAGGCACAGCCAGGAAAGCGCATATGCCATGGAAGCAGCCAGACACACCGTTTGAAAAGCGGTAAACAGGCCGATTCCCGCAGAAGCGTTGTTCCAAAAAAGCTCTCCCAGCCTGTAAAACAGCCCAATCAGCAGCGTATGGGCAATCGGATGCCCATTTACATAATCGCCCGTTTCAATCTGATAGATCTGAGACTGCATGTCGTATCCCGTTACGCCAGGAAACAACGCCAGCACCACCGGCAGCCAGCCTATCAGGATTACCGCAAAGCAAAGCCAGAACGCCCTGCCGGGCGCCAGGCTCACAGGCCTGAGACTGCGCTTGAGCAATTGTCTCAGCCAAAGGAAGGTCTGGCCCGCCGCAGGCCCCAGGCAAAGGGCGGACAGCAGGCTGATCACCAGCCCATCCCAGCCCGTTTCCCCGCAGGCGCCCAATCGTACGGAAAGCGCCGCAGCCCATACAGCGGCCGCGCCCAGAACGCCAAAGCAGCGCATGCGTCTTTTGTTTTTCTGGCAAAAGAAAAATGTAGCGGCGCAGACGGCATATGCAAGCCCGGCAAACATCGCCAGAAGATTGGCAGAAGCGCCCAGCAGCCAAAAAAGCAGCATTCCAGCACATGCGCTTCCAAAACCGGACAGGAGGCCTATCCACATGGCAATCTTCCTTTCCACGTACATAAGCAGCAAACCGCCCCCGCATATGCAGCGGCGGCGGGCGTGCCTGTTACCACAGCAGCCGTTCGCCCTTCTGAGCCGTACGGTCTACGGAGGAAGCAAGGTTGTCGGCGTGATCGGCGATGCGCTCCAGGTTGTTGATCATATCCAGATAGAGCATGCCGTTGCGGGGGGTGCACTTTTTGTTTTTCACACGATCCATGTGATGATCGGCCAGCGCCACGCTCAGGTCGTCCACCTGGCTTTCCAGCACCTCCACCTCGCTGATGATATCCGGGTCGGAGATCTGCCTGTCCACGATATGAATGCTCTTTTCCAGCATCTGGGTTACGCGGCCGGCCAGATCCTCGATTTCGTGCTCTGCCTTGGTGGAAAAGCTGATCTTGTCGTTTTTGCGGGTGGAGCCGATTTCCACAATGTTCATGCTGTGGTCGCCGATGCGCTCCAGGTCGTTTACCACATGAAACAGCGAGCCCACCAGGTGCGTATCGGAATAGTTGAGCCTGAGCCCCTCGGCCTCAATCAGGTGATGGGTGATCTGCTCGTTGAGGTAGTCGATAACCTCCTCGCGGTTGGTAAACTCATCCAGCGTCAGGTCCTTGGGGGCAAAATAGTACTGCATGGCAAAATGATAGTTGGCCATCACCAGCTCGGCCATGCGCTGCACCTCGCGAAACAGCTGCTGCACCGCCACGGGCGGGGTGGAAAAAAGACGTTCGTCAAAATACTTCAGCCGCATCGGCTCCAGCTGCGGGTCCTGGCCGCGCACCAGCGCGTAGGCCAGCTTTTCCAGCACGGAGGACAAGGGCAGCAGCACCGCGGTGGTGGTAACGTTAAAGATGATGTGGCTTACGGCAATCTGCAGCCGCAGGTTGTCGCCCGCAATGGCACGGATCCAGTCGGCCATGGGCAGCACCAGGGCAAGGATAACAAACATCAGCGTGCCCAGCACGTTAAACAGCAGGTGCACCACTGCGGCGCGCTTGGCGGTATGGGTGGTGCCTACGCTGGCCATCAGGGCGGTTACGCAGGTACCGATGTTCTGGCCAAACAGGATAAACAGCGACGCCTCCAGCGTAATCACGCCGGAGCCGGCCAGCGCCTGCAGGATGCCCACGCTTGCGGAGGAGGACTGCAGCAGCGCTGTTACGGCCGCGCCCACCAGCACGCCCACAACAGGATTGGTGGCCGTGGCCATCATGGTGCGGAAGGCCTGCCAGTCGCGAAGGGGACGCATGGCCTCCGTCATGGTATCCATGCCGATAAACAGCACGCCCAGGCCCATGGCAATCTGGCCCAGCATTTTAAAGTTGGACCGGTTGCCCGCCAGCAGGCACACTGCGCCCACGGCGGTAAAAATCATTCCAAAATTCAGCTCTATGGAAAGCATCAGCGATGTTACCGTGGTGCCGACGTTGGCGCCCATAATTACGCCGATGGCGCGGCTAAGCTCCAATAGCCCCGCGTTTACAAAGCCCACCACCATCACCGTGGTGGCGCTGGAAGACTGGATGACGCCCGTTACCAGCGCGCCCACCAGCACAGCCATCAGCCTGTTTTTGGTAAGCACCTCCAGCAGACGTTTCATCCTGGGGCCCGCGGCCTGCTCCAGGCCGTCGCCCATCTGCTTGATGCCAAACAAAAACATGCCCAGTCCCGCCAGAAGAGAGAGAACCGCCGTTGCACTCATACGCATTTCCTCCTGCACGCACCCGCGCGCATACCATACTTACCCATCATTTATACATAACACAGCATAGCATAACTGCCCCGGAAAGTAAAGCAGGGAAATCCAGGAGGCTGCCGTACACTTGCACGAGTGTAAATTTTTCGGAAAAACAAATGAATGCTTGTTTTTTGCAAAAAGTGGGTCTATAATGTGTGCGATGCATTCGGGTCTGTGGTTGAAAGCCGACGCCAGACGCGGGCAAAGCGGTCCACGTAAGCCGGACAAAGCGCCGGTGAGCATGGCGCGTTCTAGAGGTAAGACCGACCGCCGCCACCGGCGGCGAGAGAGGGCGCGTAGGGCGTATGAAACGATGAGCAAACCCTCCAGTCGGCGAGTGTGGGGTCAAAGACCAGGTCAGCCGGATGCATAATTGATTCATTTTTGGAACGGAGGATCCCCATCATGTACGAAGACAAGACGTTGGTTTGCCGCGATTGCGGTGCCGAATTCGTGTTCACCGCCGGTGAGCAGGAGTTCTACGCTGAAAAGGGCTTCCAGAACGAGCCCACCCGCTGCCGTGAGTGCCGCGCCGCCCGCAAGGCCAACCGCGCTGCCGCTCCCCGCGAGATGTTCGAGACGACCTGTGCCGCCTGCGGCAAGGCCACAACTGTTCCCTTCATCCCCAAGAGCGATCGTCCCATCTACTGCAGCGAGTGCTTCGCCGCCCATCGCAACGCCTGATCAGGGCTGTTGTCCCTGGCACCCGTCCCGTTTCCTGCGGGACGGGTTTTTTGTGCCCTGGGCCAGACAAAAGCATCCTCTCTGCGTTTGGCGCAGAGAGGATGCTTCAGAGCGTCGAAAAAGCTCGCCTGCGGCGATCTTTTCCGCCGGGAATGCACCATTTGCCTACTCGCCTACGGCTCGCCGGGCGGCAAATGGTGTAAGGAAAGCCTTGCTGCGCAAGGCTTCCGAGCCCACCGCACATGTCGCTGGGCTCGGAACAAGAGTCGGAGGGCCGCGGCCCTCCAACACCTCCCAGAGGGTTTATCGACAACCTGAAGCATCCTCTCTGTGTTTGGCGCAGAGAGGATGCTTTTGCTTTTCCATTTATTTAATCCATTCGGGAGTAATTGGGGCTTTCCTTGGTAATCTGGATATCGTGGGGATGGCTCTCCTGCAGGCCGG
>JAEDGL010000211.1 GCA_016297535.1 Clostridia bacterium
AACGCGCCGCCGCAGATGAAGAGGATGTTGGTGGTATCGATCTGGATGAACTCCTGATGGGGATGCTTGCGTCCGCCCTGCGGGGGAACGCTGGCCACCGTGCCCTCCAGAATTTTAAGCAGCGTTTGCTGTACGCCTTCTCCGCTAACGTCGCGGGTGATGGAGGGGTTCTCGCTCTTGCGGGCAATTTTATCGATTTCATCAATGTAGATAATGCCGCGCTGTGCCAGCGGGATATCGTAATCGGCATTCTGGATCAGGCGTAGCAGGATATTTTCCACATCCTCGCCTACATAACCGGCCTCGGTAAGGCTGGTAGCGTCGGCAATGGCAAAGGGAACCTTAAGCAGCTTGGCAAGCGTTTGCGCCAGAAAGGTTTTGCCGCAGCCCGTGGGGCCTACCATGAGGATGTTGCTCTTTTGCAGCTCCACATCATTTTCGGCAGCGGGCGCATCAATACGCTTATAGTGGTTGTAGACGGCCACGCTCAAAGCGCGCTTGGCCTGCTCCTGACCAATAACGTACTGATCCAGCACTTCCTTGATTTCGCGTGGGCGCGGAATACCCTCGGAGGAGATGGAAACGCCGCTGGAAAAATCATCGCTGATGATTTCCTGACACAAAAGAATGCATTCATTGCAGATCTGCACATTGGGGCCGGCCACCATGCGGCGTACCTGCTCGCTGGTTTTGCCGCAGAAGCTGCAGCGCTTGAGCTTTGGAATGCGGGAGTTGAAATCGTCACCCGGCATGTGTTGTCACCTCATTCACAAATTCGGGCAAGAGGAGCGGTTACCTGGCGTTACGGGGGGTATAGATTTCGTCAATAATGCCGTAATCCAGACCTTCCTGAGCGCTCATAAAGTAGTCGCGTTCCACATCCTGCTTAACCTTTTCAATGTCCTGACCGGTCATGTCGGCCATCAGTCGAGTCATTTTCTCCTTGGTTTTCAGCAGCCACTCGGCGCGAATGGCCACATCGGTGGCCTGGCCGCTGGCACCGCCAAGGGGCTGGTGAATCATGATTTCGCTGTTGGGCAGCGCCAGGCGCTTGCCCTTTTGGCCGGCCATCAGCAGGAAGGCGCCCATGCTGGCGGCCATACCGATGCACACGGTGCGCACATCGCACTTGATGTAGTTCATGGTGTCATAAATCGCCATGCCTGCCGTAACGCTGCCGCCGGGGCTGTTGATGTAGAGGGAAATATCAGAATCGGGGTTTTCCGTTTCCAGAAACAGCAGCTGGGCTACGACCAGATTGGCTACCTCATCATTGATTTCGCCGCCCAGAAAAACGATACGATCCTTCAAAAGACGGGAGTAAATATCAAACGAGCGTTCGCCTCGGTTGGTCTGCTCGATAACCATGGGAATCAATGGCATATGGTTCACTCCTTTGGCAATAGGGGAGGCGCGTACAGGCGCGCCCTCGCACGCAGTTTTGAAAACACGCGCACCGCAAGCTATACTTTCAAGCATATGCATGCGATGCGCGCTTTATACGTGGCTTATCAGGCCTCGGCGGATTCCTCGGTTACCTTGGCGTTGTCCCAGATCATATCCAGAGCCTTGGTCACCTGAGCACGGTGCTTGAAGTAATCCATCTGCTCGGCGTTGAACTGCTCCTTGAGCTGGTCGAGGGTCTGATTCATGGCGCTGGCGTAGCTTTCCAGCAGCTTGTCCACATCCGCGCCGTCAGCCTCAACGCTCTCGGCCTTGATGATTTCGTCCAGCACCAGCTCGGTCTTGACGTTTTTCTTGGCTTCCGCACGGTACATATCACGCATCTGGGCTTCGGTCTGGCCCAGCATTTTCAGATACATTTCCATGCTGAAGCCCTGCTGCTGCATACGCCAGCCCATTTCCTGCATCATATCGTTCAGCTTGTCTTCCACCATAGGATCGGGAATGTCTACCTCGGCATTCTCCACAACCTTTTCAATCAGCGCGTTGCGGGCGGCCTCGTCGGCCTGAGCGGCGGCCGCTTCCTGCAGCTTCTTTTCCACATCGGCGCGGTACTCGGCCATGGTGTCAAAATCGCTGACTTCGCTGGCAAAATCATCGTCCAGCTCGGGCAGCTCCTCGCGGGTAATGGCATGCAGCTTGACATGGAACACCGCATCCTTGCCCTTGAGATCCTCGGAGTGATACTCCTCGGGGAACTTTACGTTGAGGTCGCGTTCCTCGCCGATGGTCATGCCGATCATCTGCTCCTCAAAGCCGGGAATGAAGCTGCCGGAGCCAATGACCAGGTGCTGGTGCTCGGCGGTGCCACCCTCAAACTTAACGCCGTCCACGCTGCCGGAATAATCCAGCTCGGCGTTGTCGCCGTTCTCCAGGGCGCGGTCGGTTACTTCAATGCTGCGGGCAACGCGCTTGCGCTCGCTCTCGATGCGGTTGTCCACATCCTCGGCGGTGACATTGCGAACCTTTTTGGCAATTTCAACACCCTTGTAATCGCCCAGCTTTACCTCGGGCATTACAAAAACCTCGCAGGCAAATTCCAGATCCTTGCCGGCTTCCATCACATCAATGCCGGACAGGGAAGGGGCGCTGACGGGGTGAAGATCGTTTTCCCTGACGGCGGTCATATAAGCGTCGGGGAAGACAACATCCAGCGCGTCTTCATAGAAGATGGCCGGGCCGTACATTTTTTCGATCAGCTTGCGGGGAGCCTTGCCCTTGCGGAAGCCGGGCACGGCAATCTGGCCGCGCAGCTTGAGATAAGCCTTCTGGATGGCCTGCTCGAAATCGTCAGCGGGCACCTTGAAAGCGATCTTTACTTTGTTACCGGACAGTTTTTCGATCGTATGTTCCATGTGTGTTTCCTCCTGAGGCAGGCGTATCTGCCTGAATCGTAGTTTATCGCAGAGCACCATTTCACAGTATATCATTTTTTGCTGAGCTGTGCAAGAGCGCAACGCGTTTTTCTTTGATTTTCAAGGGATTGGGAGTTTAAAAAAGGCAAAAGGAAAGCCGGTCAGTTTGCGAACTGACCGGCTTTTGCTTCTTTTTTTCAGGGATTAGCCCTGAACAGGAGCGCCAACGGGGCAAGTGCCAGCGCAAGCGCCGCACTCGATGCACTTATCGGCATCGA
>JAEDGL010000212.1 GCA_016297535.1 Clostridia bacterium
CCAGCACGCAGCCGTACACGGCCAGCGCGGTGTGCAGGGGGTTGAGGCAGGTGGTTACCTTCATGCGCTCGGTCATGTTGACCACCTCGCGGGTGGTCAGGTACACGCCGGCCTTTTCCAGCGCCGGACGGCCGTTGGGGAAACGGTCCTCCACCACCAGGTACTGCGGCACCTCGGCGTTTACAAAGGGCGCGATGTAGGTGTTCTTGCTGGTTACCACGGGCGCCATATCCTCCACGCCCAGGGCGGTCAGCTGCTTTTCGATCACCTCGGCGGGGCGGGGCGTGATCTTGTCAATCATGCTCCAGGGGAAGCTGACGCGGTTTTCATCTTCCATGTAGGCCACGAAGGAAGCGGGCACAAAGCCGTTCTTCTCCCAGCCCCTGACGATCTCCAGCACGCTGGAGCGCAGCTTTTCGCCGTTGTGGCTGCAGTTGTCCATGCTTACCAGCGCCATGGGCGCAGCGCCCGCGTTAAAGCGGTAGAACATCATGGCGGCAACCACGGCCATGGCGTGGCGCGCCTTGTCGGGGCCGTCGGCGATATCGGCATTCACCACGGGCATCAGCTCGCCGTTCATGCCGCGCAGGGCGTAGCCCTTTTCGGTAATGGTAAAGCTGGCCATCTGCAGGCTGGGGTTTTCAAAAACGGCCTTGAGCTCGTCCCACTGCTGCTTTTCGGCGCTGCAGGCGCGCACGCCCCTGGCGATGGAGGCAATCACCTCTTTATCGGTGCTGCCATCGGGCTTGAGGGCTACCAGCAGGGTCATGGAATCGTGGGGCTCGTAAATCTGGTGAATGATATCGTAGTCAAAGGTTTCGGCAGCCACAATGCCGCTGGTGGCGTCGCCGGTTTCCAGCAGCTTCTGCTGCAGGTTGGCGATAAAGCCGCGGAAGATGTTGCCCGCGCCAAAATGCACCCACACGGGCTTTTCCTGCGTGGCGGCGGCCATGGTCTTCCAATCGTAGCCGGGCAGCCTGATATTGGCCCGGGCAAAGGCCTGCTGATCCTGAATGCCCTGATAGCTCAGTTTCATGGCAAATCCTCTCCTTCAATCCTGCGTATGGTTTTCGTAATGGTTTGTGCGGCGTCAGGCTTTGTCGCCCTTGCAGATGGCTTCCCAGATGCCGTTCAGGTAGGCGGCGCCCAGCGCGCGGTCGTACAGGCCATAGCCGGGACGGCCCTGCTCATCCCAGATCATGCGGCCATGGTCGGGGCGGATGTAGGTATCGGGGCAGGTGTCGTAGATGGCCTTCATGATTTCGTACATGTCCAGATCGCCGGTGGAGGACAGGTGCGCCGCCTCGCGGAAATGGCGATGGCCCAGGTACTTGACGTTGCGCACATGCATGGCGCCGATGCGGTTCATCTGGCCAAAGTGACGGATGATGGCGGGGATATCGTTTTCCGGGTTGGAGCCCAGCGAGCCGGTGCACAGGCATACGGTGTTGGCGGGGCTGTCGTGGAGCTTGACGATTTTGTCGTAATCCTCCTGGCTGTGGGCAATGCGGGGCAGGCCGAAGATGGGCCAGGCGGGATCGTCGGGATGGCAGGCCATGCGCACGCCCACCTCCTCGCACACGGGAATCACGCGGTCGAGGAAATACTTGTAGTTTGCGCGCAGATCATCGGCGGTAATGCCCTCGTACTGCTTGAGGGTGGTTTCCAGCAGGGCCAGGCGCTCGGGCTCCCAGCCGGGCAGGGTAAAGCCCTTGCTGTCCTCCGCCGTGCGGCGCACAATCTCCATGGGGCCCATCTCGCCCAGATCCTTCTCGTCAAAGTACAGGGAGTTGGAGCCGTCCTCGGGGATAACGCGGGCCAGATCGGTGCGCAGCCAGTCAAACACGGGCATAAAGTTGTAAATAATCACCTTTACGCCGTACTTGGCCAGGTTGCGGATGGTGATGATGTAGTTTTCAATGTATTGATCGCGGGTGGGCAGGCCCATTTTGATGTCTTCATGAACGTTGACGGATTCGATTACTTCCAGCTCCAGCCCGGCGGCATGCACCTCGTCCACCAGAGCCTTGATTTCGTCCTCCTCCCACACAACGCCCGCGGGCTTGTCCAGCAGGCCCATCAGGCCGCTCATGCCGGGAATCTGCTTGACGTACTTCAGAGGGATGGGATCGGACTGGGAACCATACCAGCGAAATGTCATTTTCATAAGGCAAAACCTCCCTTTGGTGATAGGCTCAGTATAGCATATCCGCCGCGGAAAGTCTACTGGTATACAAGTCTGCCCCTCAAAAACCCGCGCCCTGGAAAGGCCGTCCTCGGCCTTGCTTCGCCGCCGCTTCTCTGCTATGATAAAGCTGCGCTGCACCCCATTGTGCAAAGGAGGAAACGGCATGCCCTGCCCGGAAAAATTTCGCGAATCCCTGCTGCGTTTTCAGGTGCCTCAGGAAATGATCCAAAGGGTGAATGAGGGCTATGAGGATCTTGTGAGCAGCTCTCCCGTCCAACGCAGAGCGGCGTATTTTCAGCGCGCCACAACGATTTTGGCCCAATCCATCGACGACGGGCTGATGCGCCGGATCTATGAGTGGAACGCCTGCTGCAAGGGCGGCTCCCGGGAAAAGGCGTCCCGGGCCTTTGCGCGCCAATACGCCGCGCTTTCCGTTGCGGAGCGGATTGAAAAAATCCCCGAGGTTCCGTGGATGGGCCTGCCCCGGCTGGAGGCGGACGGCTCCATTGTGCTAAACGCCGTCAGCCTTGCGTGCGGCGACGGCTATGGCTGCGCCTGCACCAACTTTCGCACGGCCCGGGGGGAGCGCAGCGTTCCCAAACAGTACTGCTACTGCTGCGCGGGCCATTTTCTGCATCATTACCAGCTGATGCTGGGCGTTAAGCTGCGCCTGGCGGAGATCGTTTCCTCGCCGCTGGACAGCGGCGGCGCATTGCCCTGCGTAATGCGGTTTACCATCCTGCCGGACTAAATCAGAACGTCGAAAAAGCTCGCCTGCGGCGATCTTTTCCGCCAGAGGGTTTTTCTACAAGCTGAGGCCGCCCCGTTTGAGGCGGCCTCAGACTGTCGAAAAACTTTTCGGGAGTTGTCAGAGGGGCCGCAGCCCCTCT
>JAEDGL010000041.1 GCA_016297535.1 Clostridia bacterium
CCATGGTGCGGCCGTGGCTGCTGGCGGTGGTGTGCAGGCGGTCGATGCACTCGGTAGCGATATCCACAGCGGTATGGAAGCCAAAGGTGAAATCGGTGCCGTAGATATCGTTGTCGATGGTCTTGGGCAGGCCGATCACGTTAAGGCCTTCCTCGCTGAGCAGGTTGGCGGTTTTGTGCGTGCCGTTGCCGCCCAGGGTTACCAGGCAGTCCAGCTTGAGGTTTTTATAGGTTTTTTTCATCGCAGCAACCTTGTCCACGCCGTCATCCTCCACAACGCGCATGTTGCGGAACGGACGGCGGCTGGTACCCAAAATGGTTCCGCCCAGCGTAAGAATGCCGGAAAAGTCGCTTTTCTTCATTTCCTGCCATTCGTCGTCAATCAAACCGGCGTAGCCGTTGGAGATGCCGATGATCTCCGCATCAAACATTTCATAAGCCGCGCGCGCAACGCCGCGGATCGCCGCGTTCAAGCCGGGACAGTCGCCGCCGCTGGTGAGAATACCAATTCTGCGTTTCATTTGGAAACAGCCTCCTTGTTAATCGGGATCTTTTTCCTTATTATAACATGTTCCCGCGCTGTTGACAATTGGGGATTCTGTCTTGCTTCTGCATGCCAAATCAGTATAATAGAAGAGGAAAGTGCAGAAAGGTGGTGTGGAAGTGGCTGAAAAATGGAAAATCAGCGAGCCGGTGGTTGAACACCCATCAAAAGCTTCCTGCGGGCTGACGCAGGCCGTGCAATGCGCCATTGCCCAGGGGGATGATCTGCGCGGCAGGCATTTTGAAGGCGAGAGCCTTGCGTTTGCGGACGGCCCGGTGCTGGACGTTGCGGGCTGCGTGTTTGAACGCTGCACGTTTGGCGAGCTGGCGCTAAAACGGATCAGCTTTGCAGACTGCGTGTTTGACAAGTGCGAGTGGAGTAACGTGCGCTTGAATCATGCTGCTTTTCAGCGCGTGAGGTTCCAAAACTGCAGGATGACCGGGATGGAGCTGGCTGGCGGAGTGCTGATGAACACGCACTTCGACGGCTGTGCAATGGATTATCTGTCGCTGTCCCAGACAAAGCTGGATCGCACCGCCTTTGAAGAATGCCGCATGCGCGAAAGCCTGTGGAGTGAGGTGCGCCTTGCCAAGGCGCGCTTTGAAAACTGCGATCTGACCAGGGCACAATGGACGCGCACACCGCTGATGGGAACCGACATGAGCACCTGCCGGATTGACGGCTGGTCAATCACGTTGTATGATCTGCGCGGCGTAAAGCTGACGGCGGCGCAGGTGATCAGCCTGAGCGGGCTTTTGGGCGTTGAAATCGTATCCTGAGAGGGACGGTTTCCCCTTGCGCACAGCAGGAAAAAAAACAGCGGTTTTCTCCCGATTGTGGGAAGATATGGGACGCCTTAATCGTCATATAGATGTCGCGACCCCGGACAAATCAATTTTTCGGAGGGATTTTGAAATGAAACGCTTCTTGTCCACTTTGCTGGTTGTGGTCATGCTAACAGCCATGATCCCCGCAGCCTCGTTGGCAACCACACAGTATGCAGCCGTTGTGGGCGGCTGGCTTCGCCTGCGCGAGAAAGCCAGCTTTGATTCAAACACCATTACCAGCTATTACACCGATACGGTGGTCGAAATTTTGGGTACCAGCGGCAAATGGTACCATGTCAGAACGCCGGATGGCCGCACGGGATACATGTACGGCGACTATCTCAAGGTTGGCGTGAGCGGAGCAGGCAGCTCTGCCAACGCCTATGTAATCAGTCATAACGGCTATGGCGTACGCCTGCGCAAGGGCCCCGGCACGGGCTACCGCGTGATCAACACCTATGCCGTGGGCACGCCAGTCACCGTTCTGGAAAGCGGAACCTACTGGTCCCGCATCAGCATTAACGGTACCACTGGTTATATGATGAGCCAGTTCCTTAGCACAGGCACCGGTGGCGGCAATGGCAATGAGGACGCGCTTTGCTATGCCACCATCTGGAGCAGCAACGGCTACGGCGTGCGCCTGCGCACCGGCCCCGGCAAGGGATACGGCAAAATCGGCGTGTACAGCGTTGGCACCGTTGTGGCCGTGCTGGAAAAGGGCGTCACCTGGGATCGTATCCGCGTTGGCAGCCGCACCGGCTGGATGATGAATGAATTCCTCAATTATCATAACACCAACGAGGTTACCAGCGTAACCATCAACAACCTGCAGCCCACCGTTGGCACAGTGCTTGGCGTACAGGCCATGTCGCCCTCCGGCGCAACGGTCAAGTATGAATGGTATGTGGATGGCAGCGTAAAGGGCACCAGCTCCACCTACACCGTTGCTTCTGCCGATGTGGGCAAGAGCATCCAGCTCAAGGTAACCGGCACGGGCAGCTACAGCGGCTCCGCCTGGAGTGCCAAGACCAACAAGGTTATCAGCAATACGCAGATCAGCGGCCTCAAGCTTAGCACCACTGCGCCTGTTGTGGGCGATGTGCTCAAGGCAACCTTTACCCCCGCCGATGCTACCGTGGCGTACGCCTGGAAGGTGGGCGGCTATCAGGTGAGCAATCAGAAGGAATACACCGTGGCTGCCTCCGATGTGGGCAAGACCATTGAACTGATGGTTACCGGCACCGGCAGCTACAGCGGCACGCTGTCCGCCACAACCTCTGCGGTGGTTGCCAGCAGCGCGCTGAACGGCGTAACCATCCGCAACGATACCAATACAGGTGTTGACGCGGTTCCCATGGTGGGTGATCAGCTGAGCGCGGTACCGTCTCCGGCGCTGGCAACCGCAACCTATCAGTGGAAACGCAACGGCACCGCCATTACCGGCGCGACCGGCGCTATCTATACGCTTACGGACAGCGATCTGGGCGCGATGATCAGCGTAACGGCAACCGGCACCGGCTCGTATATCGGCACCAAAACCGCCTCGCTTGCCAATGCAGTTGCGGCACGGCCCGAGAAGCCGACCATTGATGATTACGCCATGCCCGAGGCCATTGTGGGCAAGACCTACGCTACCCAGCTTACCGCCAAGGGCGGCGGCCAGATGAAGTGGGTCGTGAGTGGCGGAAGCCTGCCGGAGGGCCTCAGCCTGTCCGAAACCGGCGCCATTACCGGCACGCCCGTCAAGGACGGCAGCTATTCTTTCTCCGTGAAGGCAACCAATGCAACCGGCAGCGATGAGAAAACCTTCTCCATTACGGTGGTGCCTGTGGCAAAGCCGCAGCTGACGGTTGGCAGCGTAACCCTGCCCAGCCAGACGGAGGGCTACGACCAGCCTGCTCCCGTTGCCGTAACCATTACCAATATTGGCAAGGCAAATGCCAGCCTCAAGCTGATCTGGACCGAGGGCGCCAACGGCGACAGCTTTATCGTAAACGAAAGCGGCAGCACAGTGATCCCGGCGGGCGCAACGGATACAACCTGGACGGTTCAGCCCAAGGCCGGTCTGAGCGCCGGTACGTATCAGGCCAGCTTCGTGGTGCGCTATGACGGCGATGAAACGGCCTCCGCTGCGGTAAGCTTTACTGTAAACGCCAAGAGCGATCCGCCCGTGGATCCGGATCCGACCAAGACCTATGCGGTAACGGTGGTCAACGGTACCGATCAAACCGGCAAGTCCGCCTATCAGGCGGGTGAGACCGTGAGCATCAAGGCCAACGCTGCCGAATCCGGCTATGTGTTCAGCGGATGGACGGCTTCCTCCTCCGTTGCCTTCAAGGACGCCTCTGCTGCAGAAACCGAGTTTACCATGCCTGCCTCCGAGGTAACGGTAACGGCCAACTATACCGCCGTAGCCGAAAAGAAACCGCAGCTCCAGGTTGCGGCCATCAATCTGCCTGAGGTGGAGGAGGGCTATGCACAGCCCGCACCCTTTGCGATTGCAATCAAAAACACCGGCGATGCGGAAGCGGTGCTGACGGCGCTGTATCCGCAGGGCGGCCAGGCAGTTTCGTTCAGTGTAAATGAAAACGGCAGCACCCGCATTGCCGCGGGCGCGACCGATAACACCTGGACCATCCAGCCTGTTGCGGGCTTGAGCGCCGGTACGTATACCACGCAGTTTGTGGTAGAGTATAACGGTATGAAGGCCGAGGCAGCGGTTACCTTTACCGTAAAGGCCAAGGTGCCCGTCACGTACCAGCTTACGGTGGAAAACGGCACCGGCTCCGGCAATTATACCGAGAACGAAAACATTGCGCTGTCTGCTTCTGTACCCGCGGAAGGAAAGGTCTTTGACCGCTGGACAGCCACGGCAGGAACCTTTGCAAACGCCGAGAGTGCCAACACCACCTTTACCATGCCTGCACAGAACGCGACGGTAACAGCCACCTACAAGGCCAAGGAGAAGCTGGCTCAACCTGTGATTACCTGGAGCGAAGACGGAACCTCCGTTTCCTGGAACGCTGTAAGCGGCGCAACGGGGTATGAGTTCTACCGTGTGAAAGTTGGCGGAGAAGAAACAGGCAAATCGGGTACTGCAGAAACAAGCTACACCTTTGTGGAGCCTGCTCAAAAGGGTGATGTGTTCTATGTAAGGGCTATCGATAACACTGGTACCTGCACGAGCAGCGATTACGCCAGCAAAGAATACTAATCAACTGAAGATCGTAGGGGAGCCGGTTTTCCGGCTCCCCGTTTTGTATGCCTGCCGGCAGGAAAAAGCACGCTATTGACGAATTGTGTATCAAACGCAATTTTTGATGAAAGAGGCGTATTATGAAAAAAATCGTTTATCTGCCCCTGGATGAGCGTCCCTGCAATGCTATGTTTGTGCCCAAGCTGTTTGGTGACGACCGGCTGCACATTGTAGTGCCTCCCGAGATGGGCTGCAAAAAGACCCCTGCCCGCTGGAAGGCGATTCGCGACTTTTTGCTGCAGGAATGTGCCGACGCCGATGGGCTTGTCCTGTCCATGGATATGCTGCTCTACGGCGGCCTGATTCCTTCCCGCCTGCACTGTCTTGAAACGGATGAGGTGGAGCAGCGACTGGAGCTGATTGCGGAGCTGAAAAAACGCAACGAGCAGCTTTTGATTTACGCCTTTCAGTGCATCATGCGCTGCCCGCGCTATTCCAGCAGCGATGAGGAGCCGGATTATTACGGCGAATGCGGCGCAGAAATCCACCAGATTGGCAATATCCGTCACCGTGCCAGCCTTGGCCTGTGCGATGAAACGGAATTGCAGGCCCTGTACGAGGCCGTGCCCGAGGCATGCCTGCAGGACTACCTCAATCGCAGGGCATTTAACCTGCAGTTCAACCTGCGTACCCTGCAGTTGTTGAAGGATGGCGTCATCGATTTTCTGGTTATTCCTCAGGATGATTCTGCTCCCTATGGCTTTACGGCCATGGATCAGCATGTGGTGCGTCAGAAGCTGGCCGAGCTGCGGCTGGGCGCGCGCGTGCTGGTATATCCCGGCGCGGATGAGGTGGGACTGACGCTGACCACGCGCATGGTTCTGCACTTTGCGCAAAAGCGCCCGCGGGTGTATGTCAAATACGCAGCCAGCACTGCGGCAGCCGTGATTCCGCTGTATGAGGATCGTCCGCTGGGCGAAAGCATCAAATACCAGCTGACCGCCGCGGGATGCCGCATTGCCACCAGCCTGAGCGAAGCTGATATCGTTATGGCAGTCAGCTGCCCGGGATCCGTGATGCGTGAGGCCGCCGCGCAGCCGGTAACCGATCCCAACTATGCGGTGGAGCGCACGTTGGTGGAATTTGTGCTGTTTATGCAGGATTGTCTGGAAGATGGAAGGATCGTAACCCTGTGTGATAATGCCTACGCCAACGGCGGCGATCTGGAGCTGCTGGCCATGCTGGATCAGAGCGGGCTGCTGGACCGGCTGCATGGCTACGCAGGGTGGAATACCTCGGCCAATACCATGGGCACCGCTGTTGCCATGGGCGTTCACACCCTGCTGATGGGAAAAACCCCGCAGCATATGGATTTCCTTGCCCACCGCTATGTGGAGGACATGGGCTATTGCGGAAAGGTGCGCGGCAAGGTGAACCATGAACGGCTGGAACAGCTGGGCTTTGACTATTTTGATGTAAAGGAGCAGCGCGGAGCCGTCAGCGCCATCGTAAAGGAGGAGCTGGAAGCCTTTGTGAAGGAAGCTATGCCCAGCATTGCTTCCCATGTGGCCATTACCGATACATGGATGCCGTGGAGACGCATGTTTGAGGTGGGCCTCCAGGTAAAGTGGCAGTAAAAAAGGAACCCCCGATGCCGGGCAAGCGCAGTGCGCCCGGCATCGGGGGTTTTTGATTGCAGAAATCGTTCGCGGATGCTTATTTTCCCAGAACGCTCGCGGCGATACCAGCGGCATCCAGCTTGTAGGCCTTGAGCAGGTCGGCAGGCTTGCCGCTCTGGCCAAACTCGTCGTTCAGGCCCAGCTTGGTCAGGCGTACGCCGTCCATGTTAACCAGCGCGGCGGCCGTCGCATCGCCCAGACCGCCAATCACGCTGTGCTCTTCCACCGTAAAGACCTTCTTGTATTTGGCGGCCAGCGCCTGTACGCCTTCCACGTCAAAGGGCTTGAGGGTGTGGCAGTTGACCACGCCCACGTTTACGCCCTGCGCGGCCAGAAGCTCGGCGGCGGAGAGGCACTCGCCTACCATTACGCCGCAGCAGAGAAGCATCGCATCGGTGCCCTCGCGCAGCACGTTCACCTTGCCGGGCACAAAGGGCATATCCATTTCAAAGATGGGGCTGGGCAGGCGGGCCAGACGGATGAACACGGGACCGTTGATGGCCATGGCGGCATCCACGCAGCGCTCGGTTTCGTTGGCGTCGCAGGGCACAAACACGGTCATGTTGGGCAGGGCGCGCATGATGGCGATGTCCTCGATGGCCTGATGGCTGCCGCCGTCCTCGCCCAGGGTGATACCGGCATGGGTAAAGCCAAACTTGACGTTGAGCTTGGGATAGCAAACGGAATTGCGGATCTGGTCAAAGCAGCGTCCGGCAAATACGGCAAAGGTGGAGCAGAAGGGAATGTAGCCCATGGTGCTCATACCGGCAGCCAGATCCACCATGTTGGCTTCGGCAATGCCGCAGTCAAAGAAACGGTCGGGGTGCGCCTTCTTGAAATACTGGGTCATGGTTGCGCCGGCAAGGTCGGCGTCCAGCACCACAAGCTTCTCATGATCGTTGCCAAGCTTGGCCAGATATTCGCCGTAGGCAACACGCGTAGCTTTCTTTTCCATTGCATTACACCTCCGCATTTTCAAGAGCGTCCAGATCGCGCAGCGCCTGATCGCGCTGTTCGGCGTTGGGAGCCTTGCCGTGCCAGCCGCACTGGTTTTCCATAAAGCTTACACCCTTGCCCTTGGTGGTCTTCATACGGATCAGCTTGGGCTTGCCGGGCGTGTGGGGCTTGTTGAACGCGGCAAGCACCTCGTCATAGTTGTTGCCGTCGGCCACTTCCACCACATCCATGCCAAAGGCGGCAAATTTGGCGGATACATCGCCCAGGCTCATCACCTCGTCGTTGCTGCCATCAATCTGCAGGCCGTTGTTGTCAAGAATCACGGTCAGGTTGTCCAGCCGATAGTGGGCCGCCGCCATGCAGGCTTCCCACACAAGGCCTTCCTGAGATTCGCCGTCACCGATGATGGTATACACCTGCACGCCGCGGCCCTGCTTTTTGGCCGCCAGCGCCATGCCGGTGGCAATGGAAATGCCCTGGCCCAGAGAGCCGGTGGAGGCGTCCACACCGGGGCAGCGTTTCATATCCGGGTGGCCCTGCAGAATGCTGCCGTACTGGCGGAAGCTGGCAAACTCATCGCGGGAGAAAAAGCCACGCTCGGCCAGAACGCCGTACAGTGCGGGAGCCGCATGCCCCTTGCTGAGCACAAAACGGTCACGATCCTCCATTTTGGGGTTCTGGGGATCGATGTTCATTTTTTCAAAATACAGAGCCACAAGCGCCTCCACGATGGAAAGCGAACCGCCGGGATGGCCGCAGCCCGCATTGGCCGTCATGTTGATAATGTCCCGGCGCACCTGCGTGCAGATGGAACGGATGGATGCATCCATGTTCATTTCCTCCTTGTATCTCTTGGGAATCAATACCTTATCTATGGTACCAAGCGGTACGCATTTTGTCAAGAATGAGAGCGGCTCAAATTGTATTTGCGATGGACGGATGAGAAAGAAGTCAGAGATCGGAGCAGGCGTTGTCCGCTTCGCCGTTTGGCCGGGTATCGGGCGCGGAAGGCATTTGCGGCGCACGCAGGATGATGCGGCTTCCGCTCTGGCTGGGGGCGCCAACGGTGGCTTCAACGGCACGGGCTTCTCTGGCAAAGCGCGAGGGTGGGCTGGCGGGGGATACGATGGGGGATTCCGCCTCCCGCCCGATAGGGTTGCGTTCAAGAATGGGCTGGGCGTGGAGCAGCGCGGTCAGCTGCGGCGGCTGGCGGCTTCCCTGCGCTTCCAGCGGGCGTTCCACCGCAAAGGGATTCTCCCCGGGAGGCTGTGCAGCTGCAGGAGCCGGGGCAGGCTTTGGCCGGTTCGGCTGTCCGTGCGGCCGGGAGGGGGAAAAGTGGAGCGTGAGACAGGTGCCGGATACGGCAATCATCAGCCCCAGGCACAGCATTTGCCAGCTCTGCTCCAGCGCAAGGCTGAAAAAGCGGTTGATGCTATTGACAACCGGATGGGGAGATTCCGTTGCGAAGGAAGCCAGCACCAGCTGAAGCTGCGGGTTGTCCACAGCGCGCACAATGGCAGCCAGCAAACCGGTAAAGGCCAGAAAACAGCCAAAGCCAAGCAGCAGTCCGCTCAGAAAACGACGGCATTTCATCAGCTTTCGCATTCCTTCCTGTTTTTCTACAGCATTTCGATAAAAAGCATGGCTTTTCCTGCTGGCGGTAGGAAACGGGATTCGGCACGGAGAAATAAGGAACAAAGAAGGAGGGAAAGACATGCTTGCTTCAGAAGAGATTTTTTTCTTTGTCGGCAAAGCCGGGGAACTCGGATTGTATCAGCAATTGACAGCACGGATGGAGCAGGAGCTTGCGCCGTTTGAGCGCCGCGTACAAAAAACGCAGATCAGCTTTTATCATACCGGCATGTTTGCCTGTGTTTCGCTCAAGTGGAAAAACTGCCTGGTGGTTTCCTTTGGCTTGCCGGACCGGGTGATCTCGCCGCGCATTTATCAGGCTGTGGAGATCAGGCCGGGCAGGTGGACGCATCATGTAAAGGTGTTCAGCCCCGCAGAGATTGACGGGGAATTGCTGGGCTGGCTGAACGCGGCCAGCCACTTTGCATCCAGATAGCTTTCAGCGTGGTGTGCCTCTGACATGGGGTTGACATTTGATTCGATTTATGGTATACTAATAGTATACTAAATAGAACGAGAGTGTAGCCATGGGACGGGAGAATAAAAAGGATTCGGTTGCTGCCCTGCACAGAGAACAGATTTTGAAAGCCGCCGGTCAGCTGTTTTCTCAAAAAGGCTATGAGCAAACGACCATAGCGGATCTTTCAGAGGCATCCGGGTACAGCCGGCGCACCATCTACGCCTACTTTGAAAGCAAAGAGGAAATGCTGTACCATCTGATTGAAAAGGGCTTGCAGGCACTAAAGGCGGAGATAGAAGACTCCGTAAGCCTGCAGGGCGATTTTGTCACCAGGTATAAGGCCATTTGTCAGGCGATGAGAAGGTATCAGAAAAACCATCCTCATTCGGTGGCTCATGTAAACAACGCAAACGCTGCCAGCCTGGAGGGCGGTGAGCTTTCCGAAACGGCAAAGCGTATTCTGCTCCTGGGTACGGAGATCAACCGCCTGCTTACCGCCTTTTTGCAGGCCGGAAAGGAAAGCGGAATGGTGCGCAGGGATGTTGTTCCGGCACTCAGCGTTTTTGTTTTGTGGTCAGGCATCACATCGCTGCTAACCCTTGCAGAAACCAAGGGTGCCTTCCTCTGCAGCCAATTCTCCATTTCGGAGGATCAACTGCTGGATTACGGCTTTCAGCAGCTGATCAATTCCATTCTGGAGGTGAGGATATCCGATGGATTGCAATGATCGCGCAAATTTCGCCCTTGCCTGCATCGGCGGAGGGTTGACGGAAAAGCAGACTGTGGATCAAATTCTTGCCTGTAATGAACAAACGCAACAGCATGGGCTGATCCTGAACGAGCAGCAGGCGCTGGCACTGGCACAAGCCCGCACGGAAGCGCTGAAAGAAAACCGGCGCATTGAGTTTGGCGGCGGAATGCTTGATAAGCTGATGATGGCGGTGTGCGATTCGTCCTATGTGACACAGGAAAACTATGTGGATACCCTGCACGAATGGATCGCGCTCTTTTACGAGCTGAAAAACCAGACCTGGGACACCATTTCGGATGATGATTTGCTTGACTTTCTGAAAAAAGCTTTGAATGGCTGCTGCCACGGATCGATGGAGTTGGTGGCGGACAGGGCGATGCGGCTGGCGGAGCATATTCATTGCGGCAAAAAACTGGACTCATTCAGTCTGGAGGAGGAGTAAGATGGCAGAAACGCTTGGCTCACCGCGTGTGATGGATGCAAATCAGCTCAATCCCCGGGCTTATGCGGAATCTCTGATACGGCAGGCATTGTCCTGCCATTTGTTATCAGAAGAGGATTGGAACAGAATCCAGGGGGAGCTGTTCGTTCTTCTTGCCGCACAGTGCGACAAATGGACTCGCGGCGAAAGCAGCTCTGTCCCCATCGAAACCGCGCAGGAAATTATGACCTCCATTCTGTTTGTACTCAGCCTTCAGCTCAAATCATCCCCGTCGCCGGAACAGGCGGTTGCAATGCTCAAATCCGGGCAGGTGAAGGCCCTTTTTGAAAGCGGATTGCAGATTGTACACCGCAAAATGAACGTTGCCAGACAGCTGCAGCAAAAAATCATGAACGATCTGCTCGAAACGCCAAATGTTTTTTATCGCTCCACCCTTGTGGATGGGATCAACGGTTTTTTTCAATTATACCGTCCCCAGTTTGCGGCCCATGAAATCCACATTACTGCCGACTATCCTGTTTTGGCGGGCAGGCCCGAATTGGACGGCATTGAAATGATTGAACAGTACCTTCGCTGCCTGGAGGCGGAAAACGCATTTTGCACATGCTTTGCACCACAGGCGATCCATCACCTGCTATGCGGACTTACGCAGGATTACCGAAGTGCGCCCGTCAATCTTTTTGAGTATGTCATGCTGTCCGCATTGGGGTTGGTTATGGTCAAGCGGAATCCACGGGGGCTGAACCTGTCCTGTGCGGAGGTCAAAAAGCTGCATCTGTTTTTTGAAAGACGATCGGAAAAAGAAATTGCCTCAGCTTTGGAAAAGGCCGCGCTTTTGCTAAACCGGCAGAGCCTGCTGCCGGACAGTACCCGGCAGTATCTGTCCGTTACCCTGCCAAAGCTGATTTCAGCCATTCAGAACGCCGTATGTATGAAAACGCTGGATAAGCTGTTTCTTGTTCCGGCCTATCCGGAGCGGGAGACAAAACGATTTATTGACTACGGAGAGCAGATGGACAACAGCAGATATCAGAAACTGGTGGAACGGATTTTGCAGATTGATCAAAGCGAAAGGAAAGTTGATCTTGTTTTCCGGGAGGTGCATGCGCTTGCCGATTTGCTGGATCTGTTGTCCGATGCCGCGTTCAGCCAAGAGGAGGAGGAGCTTCTCGTTGACAGGCTGCCGCTTTCTGCGTTTGTTGCGCTGCTTGCCCAATATCCCGATGAAGCCTTTGTGCAAAGAGAAAGCGACCAACGGCTGTTCAGGGCATTGACCCATAGAAAGCAGCGCCTTTCCGCCGCGGAGAGGCAGCAGGTTGAGCAGGCGCTTTCGTCTATTGAAAAAGAGTTTTTTCAATAGGCGGGACCGATCCTGCACAGATGCGGCGGGCGCCTGCGGAGAGCAGGCATGATAAACCGCAATCAAAAAGCAGCTGTGATCGGAAGGCTTTCTGATCACAGCTGCGTGGATGGAATGTTTTCCGGTTTATTTCAGATAGGCTTTCAGCAGTTCCT
The DNA here is from genome assembly GCA_016297535.1 of Clostridia bacterium. GTDB lineage: Bacteria > Bacillota > Clostridia > Christensenellales > Aristaeellaceae > Limiplasma. Next base: position 12,003 of record JAEDGL010000041.1, read on the forward strand.
TGGCGGCCTGCACATCGCGCAGGTCAATCACCTCGCACGCGCTGTGCACATAGCGGCAGGGAATGCTGACCGTGCCGGCAATGACGCCGCCGCGGGACAACTGGATGGCGCTTGCATCCGTACCGCCAAAGGGCAGCACCTCACGCTGGGTTTTTACGCCTGCACGCTCGCCGGCGGCCAGCAGATCCCGAACCAACTCGGGGTTGGAAATGCTTCCCCGATCCATAATCTTGACCGCCGCGCCCTCGCCCAGCTTTACGGCGGGCAGCTTTGTCTCCGGCGTATCGCCGTTGCAGGTTACATCCAGCGCGATGCCGATATCGGGCTCAACGCTGTAGGCGGCGGTTTTGGCGCCGCGGCAGCCCACTTCCTCCTGCGTGGAGAAAACGGCGATCACGGTGTCTCTGGTTTCGCCCAGCTCCTGCATAACGGCCACCTGCAGCGCGCAGGCCACGCGGTCGTCCATGGCGGGGGAGGCCACGCGGTATTGCCCCAGACGGAAGCAATCCGGCGCGTACAAGGCGATATCGCCCAGCTGGATCATGGACAGCGCTTCGGCCTCATCCGCCGCCCCGATATCGATGAACAGGTGCTTCATCGCGGGGGTTTCGCCCTCCTTGACGGGCTGCTGCACAATCACGCCCTGCACGCCGTTGGCAAAGCGCACATGACGGGTGCGGCTGGCGTCCACGCTCACGCCGCCCACCGGGGCCACGCGCAGAAAGCCCTCCTTTTCCACGGCGGCTACGATAAAGCCGATGTGGTCCATATGGGCGGAGAGCATAATGCGCTTGCCGTTGGGATCGGAGCCCTTTTTCTCGCAGATCAGGTTGCCCATGGCATCGCGGCGGATGGAATCCACCTTGTCTTTCAGAAGGGTTTCAATCAGATCGGCTACGCCGGTCTCGCGGCCGGTGGCGCCGTATACATTCGTCAGTTGCTGAATCAGTTCAAACATATGCTTTTACCTCATTTCTCAAGGAAGGCCTTGGCCAGCTGGTACTGCGCCTCCACATCGCGCAGGTCGCAGATGGTGGAAGGGCTGTGGATGTAGCGGCAGGGTACGCTGAGCACACAGGTGCGGGCGCCGCTGCGGGCGCGCTGCATGGGGCCGGAATCGTTGCCGCCCGCCACCGCCAGCTTTACCTGATGGGGAACGCCGGCTTCTTCGGCCGTTTGAAGCATCTGGCGGAACAGCTCCGGCTGGGCGATGCTGGCCCTGTCCATAAAGCTGACGGCCACACCCTTGCCCAGGGTGCAAACGCGGGCGGTTTCGGGCACATCGCCCACATCGTTGGCGGAGGTGCCTTCCAGCGCAATGCCGATATCCGGATGGATGCGGAAGGCTGCGCCGTCCGCGCCCCGGCTGCCCACTTCTTCCTGGCAGGTAAACACGAAATCCGTGTCGCCCTTTACATCGCAATCCAGCAGGCGCAGCAGGTTGTAGCAGGCCACGCGGTCATCCAGCGCCTTTACCAGCACCTTGTGATCGCCAAAGGGCGTGTAGGGGGTATCAAATACAATGGGCGTTCCAGCGGGCGCCTTGGCCTCGGCCTCGGCTTTGTCCTTGGCGCCAATATCCACATACAGCTGGCTGATGGGCAGCACATGCTTGCGGTCCTCAGCGGTCTGCTGGTGGATGGCCATGGCGCCGATTACGCCGTTGAGCGCGTCCTCGCCGTAGCCCACCTTTACGCGTTTGGAAACCAGCACGCGGGAGTCGATGCCGCCGATGGCGCACACGCGGAGCAGGCCTTCCTCCGTGGCTGAAAGTACCATCAGGCCCACCTCGTCCATATGGGCGGCCAGCATCACATGGGGCGCGGTGGCATCGCGGCCCGCCTTGTGGGCGATCACGTTGCCCATGCGGTCGATGGTTACGTTTTCGCTGCCCAGCTTTTGCACGCATTCAGCGTAGATTGCCATGCGCACGGGCTCTTCACGGCCGCTGATGCCGGGCAGTTCGCAGATTGTTTTCAGCTCCATAGTTCGCTGTCCCACCCTTCATCCAGTTCGTTGAGAAAGTGCGCAAGCAGCCGTCCGCTCTCGCGAATGACGTTGGTATCCAGCAGCTCCACGCTGGTGTGCATGTACTTGAGCGGCACGTCGATCAGCACCATGGGCACGCCGCAGCGGGAAATCTGCATCGCATCCGTATCCGTCCAGGTGTAGCGGGCGGCGATTTCGGCGTTCAGCTTGATGCCGTGGGCCCTGGCCGTATCGCGCATGCGGTTGACCAGCTTGTGCTGCAGGTAGGGCCCCACGGTTACCGCGGGCGCATCCAGCGGGATGGTGGTATCCGGCCGGCTGGAGGGCAGCGTGGCATGGCTTACATCCAGCGCCACGCCCAGATCCGGCTCGATGGTATAGGCGGCTACCGTGGCGCCGGCGCAGCTTACCTCCTCCTGCGAGGTGGCCACAAAGTAGATATCGCACATGTGTCCCATGCGCTGCAAACGCTCGGCCGCTTCCAGCAGCACGGCCACGCAGGCACGGTCATCCATGGTTTTGGAGGCGCAGCGGTCGTTGAGCAGCTTGGTTGCGGGGCCGTTGAGGGTGATCAGATCGCCAATCTGCACCAGCTCCCGCACCTCTTCAGCGGGCAGGCCAAGATCCACAAACAGCTCCTCGCGCTGGTAGTTGCGGTTGCCATCCGCAGCGCTCATCAGATGGGGCGGAAGCGCACCTACCACGCCCAGCAGCTTCTGATAGCCTCCCTTTGCCTCGCGCGCGTGCACGGTAACGGTGGACGCGGGCAGAATGCGCGGGTCCACGCCGCCTACATTTCCCATGCGCAGGGTGCCGTCCGGCAGGATATCGGACACCATCAGGGCGATTTCGTCCTGATGGGCAGCCAGCATAACCCTGGGTGCGGGAGAACCGTCCCGGGTGGGAATGGTGGCTTTTTTGCATGCGATGACATTGTACACACGGTCGATGATTACGCTGTCGCACAGCGGCTCAAACTTTTGCCTGAACCATTCGGCTACCTCGTACTCGTGACCGCTGGGACCATGCTGTACGGCCATCTCCTTCAGATAATCGAATATTTCCATGTTCATCTGCCTTTCTCCGTTGTTCGATTGGGCGTGCACATAGCATAGCGGATTATGGCAAAAAAAGCAAGGAGTCTGCCCCCGGAAAGAGGCAAAATCCTGTTTTCTATTTGTTTCAAATGATTCCTGTTTTGTTGAGATTGAGTTTCGTTTTCTGTGATACACTACAAATGAAATCCATCTCTGGGAGGCTATGAAATGAGTATCTTTCTTACGCTGGCGTATTTGTTCCTGATTGGCAGCGTATGCGGTTGGGTACTGGAGCTGCTTTTTCGCAATCTGGCTTATCGGCATCAAAAATGGATCAATCCCGGCTTTTGCACAGGGCCGTATTTGCCCATTTACGGTTTCGGCCTTTGCACGCTCTACCTGCTGGCTTCGCTGGACGTTGAAGGGAGGAGCGGAAACCCGATCGTTAACAAAGTTCTGCTGTTTGTGCTGATGGCGGCGGGCATGACGCTGATTGAGTATGTGGCGGGTATTTTCTGCCTGAAATGCCTGAAGGTGCGTCTGTGGGATTATTCGGATCAGTGGGGGAATATTCAGGGCATTATCTGCCCGCTGTTTTCCGCCGCGTGGGCGGTTCTCAGCGCGGTGTATTATTTTCTGATTCACCCGTATATTCTGAGCGGGCTGCAATGGCTTTCGCAGAATCTCGCGTTTTCCTTCTTTATTGGCATGTTCTTTGGCGTTTTCCTGATTGATGTGATTCATTCCGCCAATCTGGTCATCAAGCTCAAGCGCTTTGCCGAGGAGCACGGCGTGATTGTGCGCTATGAGGCGCTTAAGGCGCATATCCTGCTGCTGCACGAAAAGAACAGGGAAAAATACCGCTTTTTCCGCCCCTTCCGCGAAATTCAGCCCTTGAGCAAGTATTTGGAGGAAATTCAGGAGCAGCTTGAAAAAAGAATCAGGCATCCCAAAAACAAGGTTTGAGCGAACAAACAAGCAAAACCATCAACCCAAAAAGGTCCGGGGCATGCAAATGCCCCGGACCTTTTTGGGGGTTCAGCATGCCGAAAAAGCTCGCTTCGCGATCTTTTCCGACAGAAACTGGCGGAAATGTTTTCGG
>JAEDGL010000213.1 GCA_016297535.1 Clostridia bacterium
ACCCCTGACCTGCTGATTACGAATCAGCTGCTCTACCGACTGAGCTACATTGGCATACCAGCAACAGCTATTATATCAAACGCATTCTTGTTTGTCCAGCCCCATTTTGTCAAAAATGTTGTTTTGTGAGCAATTGATGTGCGACCAAGGAAAAAGAAAAAGCGAAAGAGCCCGTTGGCATGGCGTTTCTGCAAGCCATGCCAGCAAAGGGCTCTTTCGCCATAGAGCGTATCGCGCAAGCCAGGCGGAATTTATCACATGAAACAGGCGCAAAACCAACGGTGATCAAAAGGAAGCTCTGAAACCGTGCTTGGCAAACGGCGTTGCGCTTCAGTAGGACGCCTCCGCCAGCATCCACTCGATATACAGGCCGTATCCCATCGTGGGATCATTGACAAACACATGCGTTACCGCGCCAATCAGCCGTCCATCCTGAATGATGGGACTGCCGCTCATGCCCTGCACAATCCCGCCGGTTTTGGAAAGCAATTCTTCATCCGTTACGCGCAGCACCATGCTGCGCTGGGCGGGGGCGCTTTGCCGCGCAACCTGCGTAATCTCCACAGCGTATTCCTTCATTCCCTCCGCGCCTACCGTGCACAGGATGGATGCCGGGCCCGTATGCACGGCGTCCCTGCGGCCAATGGGCAATCCGTCCGGGTAAAGAGGCTGCTGCGGCGCCTGAGTAAGCCCGCCATAGATGCCGTATACATTGTTGCGCGTAATGCCGCCCAGCACCCGCGCCTCACGCAGAAAGCTGCCCTTGAGCTCGCCCGGATAGCCGGACTGTCCCTTGCGCACGTCCACCACATCCGCCAGCATCACCTCGCCCACGCCAACGGTAAGCACCTGCTGCGTATCCGCATCGGTAATGGCATGGCCCAGCGCACCGTAGCGAATGCCCTTTCCCGGTTCCACCTCGCCGTAAAAGGACAGTGTGCCCACACCTGCGGTGGAATCGCGCACCCACGCGCCAATGCGGTATTCTCCGCTCTGGCCGTCGCGCCTGGCCTGCAGGGTTAACGAAAGCGTGCTTTGGCCCCGCATCACGGTCAGCGGCAGCGGTGACGCTCCATAGGCCGCAACCATCGAGGTAAGATCCTCCGTGCTTTCGATGGCTTTCCCGTCCGCCGCCATGATTACGTCCCCCGGCTTGAGCCCGGCCAACCGCGCCGGGCTGCTTGCGCCGCTCAGATCGCTTGTGCCAACCACCAGCACGCCCTTGGTGTGCAAAGCCACGCCAACGGCCTGTCCGCCCGGATACAGGCGCAGATCGTCGCTGATCTCAATATCCACCTCGCGCAGGGGCAACAGCCCGAACAGGCTGATGGTGGCGGTGGAGGTTTGCGCCCGCGCATCCACCTGAGAAAGCGATTCCGCCGTGGACGAACCCGCCTGCGCAATTTCCATGGTAAGCGGAAAGGGCGCGTCCAGCACGGCGGATTGGCCGTGCGCCACGCTCAGCGTGCCGGGCAGCGTGCGCAAAAGCTGCGCCTGCGGGGAAAAATAAACCGTGAGTACAAGCGCGCACAACAGCCAGCCAACGGTGCGGCGCGCGCGGGTGGATGCTTTTCGCATACAAACGCCTCTTTCTGTGATGCTTCGCAGGGAAGTGTTTGCAGAACGACGCGTTTTGCTACGTGGAAATGGTTTGGACGGCAGGAGAAATGCGGTAAAGCGAACGGATTTCGTCTGCTTTTCCAAGCATGGGAAAAAAGAAACGCTGCCTCAAAATGGCTAAAACGCCATCAGAGGCAGCGTCTGTATTTGGACAAAGTAGGGGCTTAAATGCTGTGCTTTACGCGGTCATGTTCCTCGGCGCGCTTGCCGTTGTTAAAGCGGTCCAGCGTGCCCACAAGGTAGCCGGTAATGCGGCGGATACGCTCAAAGGCGTGTCCGTTTTCCTGACGTCCGCACTTGGGGCAGGTATCGCCGATAATGCCGTTGTAGCCGCACTCGGGGTCGCGGTCCACGGGGTGGTTGATGGATCCGTAGCCGATGCCCACATCATGCATGTGGCGCACCACGCGCTCGAATGCATCCAGGTTTTTGGTGGGATCGCCGTCCATTTCGATGTAGGAGATGTGGCCGGCGTTGGTCAGGGCGTGGTAGGGCGCCTCGATGGAAAGCTTGTCAAAGGCGTTGATGGGATAGTACACCGGCACATGGAAGGAGTTGGTGTAGTAATCGCGGTCGGTAACGCCCGGGATAACGCCGTACTTCTTGCGGTCGATGCGCACGAAACGGCCGGAAAGGCCCTCGGCGGGGGTGGCCAGGCAGGTGTAGTTGAGGCCCGTCTTCTGGCTCATGTCATCGCAGAACTTGCGCATGAAGCCGATAATTTCCAGACCCAGGTTCTGGCTGTTGGGATCCTCGCCGTGATGGGTGCCGCGCAGCGCCTTGAGGGTTTCGGCCAGACCGATGAAGCCGATGGACAGGGTGCCGTGCTTGAGTACCTCGCGCACGCTGTCGTTCCAATTCAGCTTTTCGGAGTCGATCCACACGCCCTCGCCCATCAGGAAGGGGAAGTTGTACACCTTTTTCTGGGAGATGATTTCCAGGCGCTCGTTCAGCTGCTCCACCACCAGCTTCATCACGCGCTCCAGCTCCTCAAAGAACCAGCTTACATCGCCCTTGGCCTTGATGGCAATGCGGGGCAGGTTGATGGAGGTGAAGGACAGATTGCCGCGGCGGGGGCATACCTCACGCTCGGGATCGTACACATTGCCGATCACGCGGGTACGGCAGCCCATGTAGGCAATTTCGGTTTCGGGATGGCCTTCCTTGTAGTACTTCTTGTTGAAGGGCGCATCGATAAAGCTGAAGTTGGGGAACAGGCGCTTGGCGCTGGTGCGGATGGCCAGGCGGTACAGGTCGTAGTTGGGATCGCCGGGGTTAAAGTTGCAGCCTTCCTTGACGCGGAAGATCTGGATGGGGAAAATGGGGGTTTCGCCGTTGCCCAGGCCGGCCTCGGTGGCCAGCAGCACATTGCGCATAACCATGCGGCCCTCGGGAGAGGTGTCCATGCCGTAGTTGATGGAGGAGAAGGGCA
>JAEDGL010000042.1 GCA_016297535.1 Clostridia bacterium
CGGCTGAGAACCGTGGTAGCGTCGAGGTGGGCGAAGGTGGTGGCGGGAGCAGGGTCGGTCAGGTCGTCCGCAGGCACGTAAACAGCCTGAACGGACGTGATGGAACCCTTCTTGGTGGAGGTAATGCGCTCCTGCAGCGCGCCCATTTCGGTGGCCAGCGTGGGCTGGTAGCCTACAGCGCTGGGCATGCGGCCCAGCAGCGCGGATACCTCGGAGCCCGCCTGGGTAAAGCGGAAGATGTTATCGATAAAGAGAAGCACGTCCTGGTTTTCACGGTCGCGGTAGTATTCCGCCATCGTCAGGCCGGAGAGGGCCACGCGCATACGGGCTCCCGGCGGCTCGTTCATCTGGCCGTAGACCAGCGCGGTTTTATTGATAACGCCGCTTTCCTTCATTTCGTTGTACAGGTCGTTGCCCTCGCGGGTGCGTTCGCCAACGCCCGCAAAAACGGACAGGCCGCCGTGCTGCTTGGCAACGTTGTTGATCAGCTCCATGATCAGCACGGTTTTGCCTACGCCCGCGCCGCCAAACAGGCCGATCTTGCCGCCCTTGGCATAGGGGGCAATCAGGTCAACCACCTTAATGCCGGTTTCCAGGATTTCGGTAGAGGTTTCCTGCTCCTCGTAGGAGGGCGCAGCACGATGGATGGGCCAGCGCTCGGCACCCACGGGATCGGGCTGGTCATCGATGGCCTGGCCCAGCAGGTTGAAGATGCGGCCCAGGCACTCGTTGCCAACCGGCACGGTGATGGGGCTGCCGGTGTCCACGGCGTCAAGGCCGCGCACCATGCCGTCGGTGGCGTTCATGGAAATGCAGCGGACAACGTTGTCGCCCACGTGCTGAGCCACCTCGGCGACGATCTTTTTGTCGCCGTTCTGGATCTCGATGGCGGAAAGAAGCTCAGGCAGCTGTCCATCCTCAAAGCGGATGTCCAGCACGGGGCCGATGACCTGAACCACCTTGCCAATGTTTTGTTTGCTCACGTTGGTAGTACTCCTTTCGCGTCGCCGTTACTGTTCTGCGCCGGCCACGATCTCCGTGATCTCCTGGGTGATGGCGCCCTGACGGGCACGGTTGAACTTGAGCCTGAGGTCGCTGATCATTTCGCCGGCGTTCTTCGTGGCCGAATCCATGGCGGTGCGGCGCGCGGAAATCTCGCTGGCGAAGGAATCGCACAGGGCGCTGTACAGGCGGCCTGCCAGGTAGGCGGGCATCACCTTTTCCAGCGTTTCGGCAGGTTCAAGCTCGTAGAGCGTATCCACAGGGGCACGGGATGGGTCTTCCGCCGGTTTTTCAATGGGCAGAAGACGGTCCACCTTTACTTCCTGACTCATCATGGACAGGAAGGAGGTGTAAACGAGCCACAATTCATCGTATGTCTGGGAAAGAAAGCCGTTGATCAGCAGCTCCGCCAGCTTGTGACAGGTGCCGACCGTGATACCCTCCACGCGGGTATACTCATCCGTCAGGGAAGGCACGCCATAGCGGTGAAAACGCTCCACCGCCTTGCGGCCCATGGGCAGCACGCAATAATCAGCGTCCTGCGCATGCGCGGCAACGGCCTTGAACACATTGGCGTTGTAGCCGCCGGCCAGTCCGCGGTCGCCCGCAATCACGATGTAGCAGCGGCGCCTGACCGGCCGGGGATGAACGAAGGGCACGGTTCCATCATCACACTTCATCGCTGCGGCGGAGATGGCCTCCTGCGCGATGGCGGTGAAGGGTTTGCTGTTTTCCATGCGCTCCTTGGCGCGGCGAAGTTTGGAGGTTGCAACAAGCTGCATCGCTTTGGTAATCTGCATGGTGCTTTCCACGCTCTTGATGCGAAGCTTGATGTCTTTCATGGACGCTCCGGCCATGATGTACCCTCCTTCCTTACCTGGCCTTCAGAAAATCGGCGGTATAGGCTTCCAGCGCAGCCTTGAGCCTGGCTTCGGTTTCCTTGCTCAGTTCGCCGGTGGTGCGGATGGCTTCCAGCACATCGCCGTGCTGGCTGCCCATGCGCTCGTACAGGCCGTCCTCGTAATCCGCCACATCCTCCACCTCAACCTCCTTGAGGAAGTCGTGGGTAACGGCGTAGAAGATGCAAACCTGGTTTTCCACGGCGATGGGGTGGTTGCGGTTTTGCTTGAGCACCTCCACAATGCGGGCGCCCTGCGCCAGACGCGCCTTGGTATCCGCATCCAGATCGGAGCCGAACTGGGCAAAGCCCTGCAGCTCGCGGTACTGGGAGTAGATCAGCTTGAGGGTACCGGCAACCTTCTTCATGGCTTTGATCTGCGCGTTGCCGCCTACACGGCTTACGGAGATGCCAGGGTTAACGGCGGGCATGATGCCGGCGTGGAACAGCTCGGTCTCCAGGAAGATCTGGCCATCGGTGATGGAGATGACGTTGGTGGGAATGTAGGCGGATACGTCGCCGGCCTGCGTTTCGATGATGGGCAGCGCGGTGATGGAGCCGCCGCCATACTCAGGCGCAACGCGGGCGGAGCGCTCCAGCAGACGGCTGTGCAGATAGAAAACGTCGCCGGGGTAGGCCTCGCGTCCCGGAGGACGGCGAATGAGCAGGGACAGCGCGCGGTACGCGACGGCGTGCTTGGAAAGATCGTCGTACACAATCAGCACGTCCTTGCCCTTGTCCATAAAATACTCGGCCATGGCGCAGCCGGAATAGGGGGCGATGTACTGCAAGGGCGCCAGCTCCGAGGCCGTAGCGCTAACCACGATGGTGTAGTCCATCGCGCCCGCGGCGGTCAGGGTATCCACCAGCTGGGCAACGGTGGAGCACTTCTGGCCGATGGCCACGTACACACAGATAACGTCCTTGCCCTTCTGGTTGATGATGGTATCCAGCGCGATCACGGTTTTACCGGTCTGACGGTCGCCAATGATGAGCTCGCGCTGGCCGCGGCCGATGGGAATCATGCTGTCGATGGCCTTGATACCGGTTTGCAGGGGCACGCTTACGCTCTTGCGCTGGATGATGCCGGGGGCATTGCGCTCGATGGGGCGCTGCTCCACAGCGTCAATCTGGCCCTTGCCGTCCACCGGCTGGCCCAGGGAGTTGACCACGCGGCCGATCAGGCTTTCGCCAACCGGCACGGAAACCACCTTGCCGGTGCGTTCCACCACGTCGCCTTCCTTGATGCCCTCGTCATCGCCCAGCATAACGATGGCCACGGAGTTTTCCTCCAGGTTAAGGGCCATGCCGTATGCCCCGTTGGGAAAGCGGACCAGCTCGTTGGCCATGCAATTGTCCAGGCCGGAAACGCGCGCAATACCGTCGCCGATGGTGATGATGGTGCCGGTATCGGTTTGGGTGATCTGATTTTCGTAATGCTTGATCTGCTCTTTAATGAGCTTGGAGATCTCTTCGGGTTTCAACTGCATCGTTTCACCAGCTTTCAGTGTCTTACGCGCCCTGAACCATAGCGCTGTGAATGGACTTGAGACGGTTTTTCAGCGTGTTGTCGTAACGCTGGCCGTTCATTTCCAGCAGTACGCCGCCCATCAGGGCCGCGTCTGTTTTTTCGTTGAGCACAACCAGCTTGCCCGTCATGGAAGAGAGCTTTTCGCGCATGCGGGCGCGCTGCTCATCATCCAGCGGCACGGCCGTTGTTACGGTAGCCTCCACAATGCCGTGCTCCTGGTTGTAAAGCGCCTTGAAGGCGGAAAGACAACCTTCATATTCATGCAGCGCGCAGCGCTCGCATAAAATTTTGAGAAAGTTGAGCAGGTAGGGATGGATCTGGCCGCGCAAAACGCTGTCCAAAATCTGCACACGTTCTTCCTTGCTCAGCGACATATTGCTCAAAAGCCGTACAAAGTCCGGCTGCTCACGAAACAGGCTCCTGAGAGAGAGCAGCTGATCAAGCACCTCGCGGCTGATGTTTTCCTCCTCCGCCAGGGCATACAGGCCGTCGCCGTATTCACGAGCCAGTTCTGTCACTTGTCTTCACCAACGTTCTTGATGAATTCGTCCACAAAGGAGTCGTGATCCTCCTTGTGTACCTCGCGCTGCACAACCTTGGAGGCAATGCTCACAGCGATATCGCTGATTTCGCTGCGAACATCCATCAGCATCTGCCTGCGCTCCATGGAGATTTCTTCCTCGGCCTTCTGCTTGATGCGGCTGGCCTGCGCGTTTGCGTCGCTCAGGATCGAATCGCCCTTGCGCTGGGCGGTCTGCACGGCATTTTTCACAATGCCGTCCGCTTCCTCGCGGGCGGTGGCCAGACGGTTTTCATATTCCTGCTTCATGCCGCTGGCGGCCTTGCGGTCGCTCTCGGCGTCGCCGTACAGCTTGTCCACCTGCGCCTGGCGCTGGGCAAACACGGCCTGCACGGGCTTGAAAAGAAACTTTTTCAGAACCAGAAAAATGATCAGCAGATTGGCAAGCGAGATGAGGATCTGCCAAAGGTTAACGGAAATGATATCCAATGACTGTACGCTCATTGCTATTGCCTTTCTATGTGCACGGTGGAATTACTTGCCAACGGCCTTCAGCAGCAGGTTGACAAAGGTGCTGGGAGCCACGAAAATCAGCAGAATGCCAATAACCAGGCCGTAGATACCGGTGGTTTCGGCGATGGCGCAGCCCATGATCATGGTAGAGGTAACAGCGCCCTTGCTTTCGGGCTGACGGCCGATGGCTTCGCAGGCCTTGGAAACGGCCTGGCCTTCACCGATACCGGGGCCGATACCGGTAACAACGGCAATACCAGCGCCCAGTGCGCAACCAGCGAGCATGATACCAATAGCGAGTTCCAACATGATAAGTTCCTCCTTCAATTAGGGTCGTTGTTTATGCTGCATGCAAAGCTTTGTTTCTGCGCTTTGCCTGACGCCGTTCATAAGCTTCCTCGGGGAAGTTGAGAGAAATGTTGAGCATGGTGAGCATTGCAAAGATGAACGCCTGCATCAAACCGCTGAAAATATCAAAATACAGGGAAAGCACCGCGGGAAGACCCACCTGCAGGAAGGGGATTTCGCCCAGAAATCCGGGCAGCCAGCCAAGGATCAGGGCCGAAAGGTTTTGCAGCGCATAGGCCACCAGCGTGGAGATTACCGCGCCGGAAAGCACGTTGCCGTAATGACGGAAGGACATGGAAACGGGCGTTGCAAATTCACCGATGATATTGCAGGGCAAAAACAGCGGTACCGGCTCCAGATACCCCTTGAGGTAGTTGAGCAGGCCACCCTTGAGCTTGTAGTAGGTGATCAGGATAAACACAAGGATCGCCCAGCCCGCCACGATGTTCATATCCGAGGTGGGCGAGTACAGCCCGACCAGGCACGCCAGGCTGGAAAAGGCGGAAAGCGCCATAATGGAGGCAATGAAGGGAGCATAGCCCGCAAAGCGCGGCCCCATGTTTTCATCCACCAGCCCCTGGACCTTTTCCACAATCCATTCCGCGGCCAGCTGGCGCTTGGAGTGGGGTACAACGGCAATGCCGTGGGTCAGATACAGGCACAGGCCGGTAATGGCGATCATTACCAGCACTGAAACAAGCTGCGACTCGGTAATGGGCAGATCCATCAGCGGCATGGGAATGGTAAAATACACCTGCGCGCCCGTAATGGAAATACCCTCGCTGACCGGGCTTGTAAGCACCGAAACCGCAATGCCCGCCACAAACGGCAGAATGATCATGGCAAGCAGCAACAGATCAACGATTTTGAATCGAACCTCTTTTTTCATACAGGCTCAGCCCTCCTTGCGATGGGATTGCGTAAAATTCCACAGGTAAATGATCAATTGCGGAAAAAGAAAGGGAACCAGCGTTGCCACCGGGTGAAACACGGATACCGTAACGCCGATGATGGCAGTTGCTGCCAGCATGAGCATGCGCAGGGTATAGGAAGTTTGCATGCCGCGCTTGGCCTGGCGAATTTCCGGCGTATCGGCGCTGGCGTCCTGCTTTTGCTCTTGATTGGCCTCTTCGCTTTCCTCACGTGCATCCTTTTCGGCGAAGGATTCCATCTGCACGCCGTTCATCTTTTCGGCGGCCTGCTGCACACTTACGGCCAGCAGAAAAAAGTTGCCCGTGGCTGCAGCCGCGCCCAGAAGAGCGCCCCAGAGAACCGTGAGATCAAAACGACCGATGACAATAAAAACCACAATCATGATCGCCGTAAGAATCAGCGTTCCGTACGCGATCCGGCGGGTTTCCTGCTTGACGGCCGGTTGCAGTTTTATCAACAAAATCGCCAACCTTTCTCAAGTTAATATTCTAATAGGAAAACATCGATTGTCAAGGGAGATTTACTGGTTGCAGGGATGTCCAAAAATGCCATTGATTGACAAACAAAAGACAAACGAACGACAATTGAAACACAGATCTGCGGAAAACAGACAAAATCACTTTCCATAGATGGGAAAGAAGGTTATACTGTATGCACTTCATACAGGGAGGGGCAGGAAAATGATCTGTTTTGAAAATGTCAGCAAAAGCTATAACGGCGGGCGGGTAAAGGCTGTCGACCGGCTGAGCATGGAGATTGGGCAGGGAAAGGTGTTTGCCTTTATCGGCCCGAACGGCGCTGGCAAATCCACCGCCATCAAGCTGATGACCGGCATCCTTTCGCCGGATGAGGGACGCGTATGCCTGGACGGCATCGATATGGCAAAGGATCCGATTGCGGCCAAGCATACCTTCGGCTTTGTGCCGGATACCTTTGACATGTACGAGCGCCTGACAGGGGTTGAGTATCTGAATTTTCTGGGCGATCTATACGGCGTGAGCGCCCCGGACCGCAAACGCCACATGGAAAAATACCTCGCGCTGTTTTCGCTGGAGGACGCCGCGTATCAGCAGATCCGCAGCTACTCCCACGGCATGAAGCAGAAGCTGGCCATCACCGGCGCGCTCATTCATGATCCGTCCATCTGGGTGCTGGATGAGCCCATGGTGGGTCTGGATCCGCAAAGCGTGTTCTTTTTGAAGGAGGAAATGCGCAGGCATGCCGATGCGGGCAAAACCGTCTTCTTTTCCACCCATGTGCTGGATGTGGCCGAGCGTTTGTGCGACGAGGTAGGTATCATCAAGCGCGGGCACTTGATTGCCAAGGGCACGCTGGAGGAGCTGCGCGGCGGCGCGGATGCAAGCCTTGAGGAACTCTTTCTGGAGCTTGTGGAGGAGGCGTAACGATGCTTGCATACTGGAAAATGCTGTGGCTGAACCGCCTGGCCTTTCTGAGAACCAAAAGCTGGACGGCCGGACCCGAAGGACAATGGAAACGCTGGCTGGGCTATGCCCTGATCGGGTTGCTTGCCGCAGCCGTTTACGCCCTGCTGATTGCGCTGGAAATGCTGGTGTATACCGCGGCCAGCCACATTGGCGATCCCGGGGCGGCAATGGCGCTGGCGTTTTTTAGCTGCACGCTGATTACGCTGATTTACAGCTTCTTTTCGGTAACCGGCCATCTGTTCTTTGGCAAGGACACAGCGTTTCTTGCCGCGCTGCCCATTCGTTCGCGGGATGTGATGGGGGTTAAACTTTGCAATGTGCTGCTGGGGGAAACGGGTCTGGCGTTGGCCGTGTGCGTGCCGCTGATTGTTCGCCACGGCATGGCAACCGGCGCGCCCTGGGGATACTATGCGCGCGCCTTGCTGGATACCCTTGTTCTGCCGGGGATTCCGGTGGCGCTGACGGCGGCGCTGTCCTTTGTGCTGATTCGCCTGAGCGCGCTCTGGAAACGTCGCGAGGGTGTTACCACCATTGTTTCTTTCCTGTTTATGGCGCTGATTATCGCCGGTGAAATGGCGCTTACGATAAATGTGGAGGAGGAAGAGATGAGCGCGGCCATCATGGGGCTGCTGTTTGGCCGCGCATCCATCAGCCGCCTGATGATGAATTTGTATCCTCCTCTGAGATGGCTGATGAACGGGCTGACGGGTTGGGGCAGCGCGCTGCTGTTTGCCGGCGTATCCATCGGCGCGATCGCGCTGGTGATAGCCCTGTTCGGCGGCAGCTATATGGAGCTTGCCATCAGGCAGGCGGAAATCCGCAGGCGCGAAAACGCGGGCGCACGCAGAAAAAGGGGAGAGCTGCGCGTGCGCAGTCCCTTCTGGGCGCTGTACCGTCAGGAAATGAAGGAGGTCATCACCGTACCTGCCTACGCCACCAACTGTCTGGCGGGAGCGGTGATGTTTCCGGCCATTCTGATCATCATGGCCATTGCCGTCAAAAGCGGACAGGCCGGGCCCGCGCTCAGCCTGATTACGGAAATGCTGGATCCTGTGCTGTACCTGGCGATCGCCACGGGCGTGCTTTCGATTACCTGTATCATGAACATGGCCATTCCCACCGCCGTTTCCAGAGAGGGCGCGCGCCATGAGATGCGCCGCACCTATCCCGTGCACGGCAGGGTGCAGCTGGGCGCAAAGCTGCTGATGGGGCTTACGTACAACGTGGTTACTGCCGCGCTGTGCGCTGTTGTGCTGTGCGTGACGCTGCCCGCCTTTGTATGGGAAACGCTTGTTGCCCTGGTTGCTTCGCAGCTCTTTTCGCTGCTGTGGTCGCTGATCGGTCTCATGATTGACGTGCTTCGCCCCAGGCTTTACTGGAAAACGGAAACCGAAGCCGTTAAGCAAAGCGTAAACGCCATGCTCGTCATGCTGGCGGGCCTTGGCATAATGCTGGTTCTGGCGGGCGTCGCGCTGCTGTGCTGGCGGATGAACGTGCCCGTAATGCTTGGCATAGGGGCAGACATTGTGCTGCTGGCCATTGGCTGCGTGCTTTTGTGGAAATGGCTTGCAACGCAGGGGGCAAGGATCTATAGTTTTAAGGAATTTTCAAATTTATAAACAAAATATTACAAAAATGCGTGCATTCTTCCGAATTTTGTGATATACTGTTCCAGTATCAGATCAGAATTGGCTCAGGAGGGTACGCATGATCAGCAGAGTACAGGGAAAAACGCTGGCCGGAGAGATTGCCGTCAAAAAGCTGCCAAAGCTCTCGGCGCTGGAAAAGGCAATGCTGAAATGGGCGGTGGTGGATCCTGACGACCGGTTGCTGGATGCCAACATCGGCACGGGAATCATGGCCGAATACCTGCGGCGCAACATGCAGTGCGAGGTGTGCGGTGTATCCGACAACATGGAAAGCGTGCGCACTGCCCGTAGCCGCCTGCAAAACTGCGATATCGTCTATGCCGCCCCGGGAGATATTCCCTGGCGCGAGGACGCCTTTGATACGGTGCTGATGAAATACGGCGGCGAGGAGGATGTGGTTTTTCACCGCATGCTCAGCGAGGCCGGGCGCGTTCTTCGCCCGGGCGGACAGCTGATTTTGGGCGCCACGTGCTATCCCGCTGCGCTCCATGCTCTTGCGGTTGTCCTGGCGCCGGACAGCCTGGAGGAGCGCCAGCCCTTCCATCGGGCGGAGATAACCTGTATGCTGGAAAGCTGCGCTTTTGAAAGGATTACCTGGCAGCGAACGGGGTTTGCCACCGGCGTACTGATTGCCTGGAAACGCAAGCCCGAGGTGGATGAGCTGCGCAGCGTAGGTTAATCAAATTGTAACAAATATGAAAGAAAAGAAGCAGGAGACAGAGTCTTCTGCTTCTTTATAATGATGAGGATTTGATGGATTACAGCAGGCTGGCAGCGGCTTTGTCCAGCAGGAAGATAACATCCTTGTGGGTACGCAGGATGCTGGCCTGGCACCGGGGATCAATATCGCCCAGCACGGAATCATGGATGGCCTGCGCCTTGTCCACGCCGGTGGCCAAAAGCAGAATCCGGCGGGCGTTTACAATGCTGCCGATTCCCAGGCTGATCGCCTGACGCGGCACGTCGGCTTCACTGTCGAAGAAGCGGCGGTTGGCCTCGATGGTGGACTGAGTAAGGTTGACGATATGGCAGCCGTACACAAAGGAATCCCCCGGCTCGTTAAAGCCGATGTGTCCGTTGCGGCCAATGCCCAGAATCTGCACATCGATGCCGCCGGCCTGTGCGATGGCGGCGTCATATTCGGTGCATTCCTTCTGCGGATCGGCAGCGTTGCCGTCCGGCACGCGGGTGCTGTTCAGATCGATGTTGATGTGATCAAACAGGTTTTCCTTCATAAAGCTGTGATAGCTCTGCTCATGCTCTACAGGCAGATTGCAGTATTCATCCAGATTGAAGGAGCGAACCCTGGAAAAATCCACAACACCGGCTTTGCACAGCCTGCTCAGTTCCTGATACGTGGGGATGGGGGTGGAGCCGGTGGCAAGGCCCAGTACGGAATCGGGTTTGGAAAGCACCTGCGCGGCAATAAGCGTAGCGGCGGCCTGACCAACCTGAGCAGCGTTTTCATAAACAAGAATCTGCATGGTGAAAACCCCTCCTGTGTAAAATCAATGTCTTTTTGTGTTGGTGATGGAACGCTTTGTTCGTGGTACGTCCTATGCAAAGTATAGCACCGCGGGGGAAAGGTGTCAACGGTTAAGTACGGTCATTGCGTGCTTGATAAGCGAACATACGTTTGCTGTACTTGAGACAAAAAAATCCAGGAGGAAATGAAATATGAACGTATATGAAAAATGTCCGGTTGTTCAGAACGAACGGTTTCAGCTGCGTCCTGTAAAAAAGGAGGATTGCGCGGAGCTGCTCAGGGTATACAGCGATCCCAAAGCGGTTGTTTTCTTTAACAGCGATAACTGCCATGGCAATGATTTCCATTATCAAACGGCGGAGCGGATGGCGCAGGCGGTTGATTTTTGGGTGGATTCCTATGCGCATGAGTATTTTGTAAGGTGGAGCATTCAGGATATACAGAAGAAAGAGATTGTCGGAACGATCGAGCTGTTCCATCGTGATGCAGAGGATGCGTTTACCAACACGGGGCTTTTGAGGCTGGATCTGCGCAGCGATTATGAGCAGGAGGATGCGATTTTCAGCATTCTTTCGCTGATTGTGAATCCTGCATATGAATGGTTTGACTGCGCTTCCATTACCACCAAGGCTGTTGCACAGGCACAAGCTCGTCGCGCAGCGCTCGCCCGGATGGGATTTGAGGAAAGCAGCGAAAAGCTGATCGGGCACGACGGAACGGCCTATGGCGATTATTTTGTATGCCGCAAGAATGCATAAATGCATAAGCAATGAATAAGAAAATGGATAATCGGGCACAAATTTGAATAAAAAGTACAATATGGTTGTTCGATGTAAACAAAAAAACATAAAAAAATAAGGCATATCGTAAAAGTAACAGAATATTTTCAAAACCTCTTGACGAATAATTATGCAGATGATATAGTATGTTCATTCAATCACCCAAGTAATTTGAAGGCAGGAGGTTCCCACTATGAAGAAAATGATCGCGATGATTCTGGCCGCAATGATGGTTCTTTCCATGACCTGTGCTTTTGCCGAGGGCGGCAAGCTGGCCGAAATCCAGTCCAGGGGCAAGCTTATCATCTGCACCGATGCAGCCTGGGCTCCCTTTGAGTACATCGGCGCCAACGGCGAGGTAACCGGATCCGATATCGAGCTGGCCAATTACATTGCCCAACAGCTGGGCGTAGAGAAGGAAATCCTAAACGTGGCGTTTGATTCCCTCTCCACCTACCTGGTGAACAACGAAGCCGATCTTTCCATCTCCGCGATGACCATTACCGAAGAGCGCAAGGAAACCCTGGACTTCAGCGTTCCCTACACCACCGCCCAACAGTACATCATCGTGCTGGCCGACAACGACAAGGTAACCGTGCTGGATGATCTGGCGGGCGCTGCCATCGGCGTTCACCTGGGCACCACCGGCGACTTCCTGGTAAGCGACGAATGCATGATGGGCGTGCTGGCCAATACTGGCGCCAGCGTTTCCCAGTTCAAGTTCCTCACCGACGCCGCCCTGGCTCTCAAGAACGGCGAACTGGGCGCCATCGTTTGCGATACCATGCTGGCTGAGAACATCGTGGCCGTCAACGAAGGCCTCAAGTGCTTCCCCCTCAGCTACAAAGCCGGAGCTGCCGAGATCGAACAGCTGGGCATCGCCATGAAGAAGGGCGATGAGGAGTTCCTGGCCAAGATCAACGAAATCATCACCCCCATTATCGAGGACGGCACTGTTGATAAGTGGGTTGTTGAGCACAGCGAGCTGGCTTCCGCGCTGAACTGATTTGGCAAACCAGCTTCCGCCTGGTCCTAAAGTATGCTATAATCACACAGTGACCTGCACGCGGCAAGGGGTTCGCCCTTTGCCGCGCGTGGCGTATCGCAAGCATCCAAATCTGGTCTGATCCATAACAAAGGAGATCGCGATGGAGCAATTCTGGCAAACTCTTGTAAAGGAATTCACACGCACATTCATTACGGATAACCGCTGGATGGTGTTTTGGAGTGGCTTCAAAAATACCATCCTCATCACCGTTGTGGCGGCGCTGATTGGCATCGCCATCGGCGTGGTTGTATCGGTTGTTCACTATCTGGCCGACAGCATTGTGCATAAGAAGAAGCGCAAGGGCCTTGGCGAGTATTTTGTCATCCTTCTGGATAAGCTGCTTACCTTTTATGTGTCCGTTATGCGTGGCACGCCCCTTGCCATTCAGCTGACCATTATGGCCTTTATTGTGATGGCGGGTTTCCCCAATAAGGTTATCGTTTGCTGCGTGGCCTTTGGCATCAACTCCGGCGCCTATGTTTCCGAGGTGATCCGCGGCGGCATCAACTCCGTGGATATTGGTCAGATGGAAGCCGGGCGCAGCGTGGGCCTGAGCCAGATTGCCACCATGCGCCTGATCATCCTGCCGCAGGCCATCAAAAACATCCTGCCCGCGCTGTGCAACGAGGGCATCGCTGTGCTTAAGGAAACCTCCATCGTGGGCCTGATTTCCGTAGTGGATCTGACCCGCGCCAGCGATCTGGTACGCAGCCGCACGCTTTCGCCCTATTTTCCGCTGATTGTGGTGGCCATTGTTTATTATATTCTGGTTGCGGGCTTATCCGCGGCGGTATCCCGTCTGGAAAGGAGGATGGCTCAGAGTGATCGACATTAAGGATCTTCACAAGAGCTTTGGAAAGCTGCATGTTTTGCGTGGCATCAACGAAACCATTGAGGAAGGCGAGCGCGTGGTGCTCATTGGCGCATCCGGCTCTGGCAAAAGCACGCTGTTGCGCTGCCTCAACCTGCTGGAGGAGCCGGACAAAGGCTCCGTCATTTTCGAGGGTATCGACCTTACCGCGCCCGAAACCAATCTGGATAAAACCCGCTGCCGCATGGGCATGGTGTTCCAGCATTTTAACCTGTTCCCGCACAAGACCATTCTGGAAAACATCACCCTTGCTCCCGTCTACCACAAGCTGCAAACCAAGGAAGAAGCCAGGAAAAAGGCGATGGCGCTTTTGGAACGCATTGGTCTGGCGGACAAGGCCAACACCTATCCCGCCATGCTTTCCGGCGGTCAGAAGCAGCGCGTGGCCATCGTTCGCGCACTGGCCATGGAGCCTGATGTGATGCTTTTTGACGAGCCGACCAGCGCGCTGGATCCCGAAATGGTGGGCGAGGTGCTGGAGCTGATCCGTCAGCTGGCCCAAACCGGCATGACCATGGTAATTGTAACCCACGAAATGGGCTTTGCCCGTGAGGTTGGCACCCGCATTCTTTTTATGGATGAGGGCGAAATCAAGGAACAAAACGCTCCGCAGGAGTTCTTCTCCAATCCGCAGCATCCCCGCCTGAAGGAATTCCTTTCCAAAGTGCTGTAACGGACGGAACGATTTTTTACGAGAGGATGGTATCTCACCATGTTTCAGAATGTAATTGTGAAAACTCCCTGTCCCTCTGTGTGCAATGGCATCACCTCCGCGCCCGAGCTGGGCAAGCCCATTTATGAGAAGGCGCTGGAGCAGCATGCCTCCTACATTGAGGCGCTCAAAAAGTGCGGCGTTCAGGTAACGGTGTTGCCTGCGGATGACAACTATCCGGACTCCTGCTTTGTGGAGGATGTGGCTGTGCTTACCCGCAAGTGCGCCATCGTCACCAATCCCGGTGCGCCTACCCGCAACGGAGAGACCGCCGCGATTGTTCCTGTGCTGGAAAAGTTCTATGCCAAGGAGAATATCCATTTCATCCATAATCCCGGCACGCTGGAGGGCGGCGATGTGATGATGGTGGGCGATACGTTCTATGCCGGTCAGTCCGCCCGCACCAATGAAGAGGGCATCCGCCAGTTTGCAGCCATTCTGGAAAGCTATGGCTTCCGGTGCGAGACGGTCCCCCTGGAAAAGGTGCTGCACCTGAAAACCGGCGTGAACTATCTGGAAAACAACAACATGCTGGTTTCCGGCGAGTTTGTGGACAAGGAGTGCTTCAGCCAGTATAACCGAACCCGGATCCCCGAGGAGGAGGCCTATGCCGCCAACTGCATTTGGGTAAACGGCACGGTTATTGTTCCCGAGGGCTTCCCGGCTGTAAAAGCCGCGGTGGAGAGCCTTGGCTATCCTGTTTTGCTGGTGGATACTTCCGAGTTCCGTAAAATTGACGGTGGCCTGAGCTGCCTGAGCCTGCGTTTTTAAGCACGGCGGCAGGAGAAAGAAAAAGGTTTCTCTTCTCCTTTCCTTCATCGGAAAAGCTCGCCAGAGGTGAGCTTTTCCGATGCGTTTATTTTCTGCACTTATGGCGCGATAGGGGAAACCTGCGCCTTCGCCGTCCAAACCAGAACCGAAGGATTTCGGCCTTCCAGGAATCTTCCAGAGCTGCTTTTAGCTCAAATCGCAAAAAAATTCTCATTGGCACGAAAAATGCTTGACAGAACGAATGAAAATCGCTATAATATGTTCTGTTGTGATTGACACAACGTTGTAGACCATGGAGAGTTGGCTGAGTGGTCGAAGGCGCACGACTGGAAATCGTGTTAGCGTGGTAAGCGCTACTAGGGTTCAAATCCCTAACTCTCCGCCATAAAAGAACTCTAACTTTGATACGAAGTTAGGGTTCTTTTCTTTTTATCAAAAGCTTTGCGGATAAAGGGTTTGAGGTAGGGGAATCGTTCAAGAGTATGGTTTTGCGGACTTTTTTTGTGCTTTTCAGGCGGCTGATTTGGGCTGAAAATAAACTCCTGAACGATTCCTCGGACAAAAACAGGGGAATCGTTCAGGAGTATGGGGTATCGTTCAATAGTATAGGAATCGTTCAGGAGTTCATCTACATATCATTGAAGTGAAGAATTAGTAGATAAAGAACGCTTTCAGTCTAATTATACCTACGTTGTTTATTTTGCGTATTCTTTGCCTTCGCACCATCATATTTTTGGAATATGTTCTGAGATAACTTGAAAATCACACGTACCATATTATCTACTTGACGATATAAAACTTCGATTGTATGATATTAAAAAACAGGAGAAAAAGTATGAAGAGAAAATGTGATTGGATTTCAAATAGGTTGACAGCCAATCCGGCAGTTTGGCTGTATCGCTGTACGAATCATTTTGGCGCAAGGGTTACGTATGTATCTCTTCCTTTTATCGCCATCGCTCTATTCTATTTTGCATTGATTGCTCCACAACAATCGACTGGAGTACCAGACACATTCTCTTTTTTTGATGACTACGCTAATTCGATTGCTTTTGTCTATTTGCTTCCGAGTTCATTTATATTTGGTGGGTACTATTTTGATTACAGCTTAAAGATAATAGAAGGTTTGCTTGAAAACTGTAAGCAAGATCGGGATATAATAAATCGGTTTAAGAAAAGAATTAACGTGTACAATCGTTTGGCTTTTATACTTGAGATTATTTCAATTGCTGTTGCGTTCGTTATTGCTTGGAAGTTTTCTCATGTTTTCAAGAAAGTCGATACAGTAATAATATGGTCAAATGAACTTCCCACCTGTAAGCAGTTGGCGTATCAAATTATTCTATTTCTTGTGTGGTGTTTTTCTTTGCAATTTGGCTTCGTAGCCTTGATTGACTGTCTAAAATTGGGAGCTTTATTAAACAAACCTGATAATTTCCAAGCATTACACAATCATTATGACAATTGTTTGGGTTATGGAAAGTGTGCGGAGCTTGTTGTAGGACATGTAGGTCTTGCTATTTATTTCTTTTTAGGAATGTTATTGGTTATACCAAAAGTGCTCTCCAATCCTTTTGAAGGGTGCTTCACTCGATGTATTCAGG
>JAEDGL010000214.1 GCA_016297535.1 Clostridia bacterium
CGCCTTCCATAACGGCGACGCAGGAGTTGGTGGTACCAAGGTCAATACCAATGATTTTAGACATAATGTGTATCCTCCTTAAAATCTTGTTGCGCCTGTTTGCGCAGGATCATGATCAGGTTACTCTATGTAGAAGCGGTTCCCAGCCGCCAGTAGGGGCTTTGCTTATTCGGGCACCACCTTGACCATGGCATGGCGCAGAATTACGCCTTCCATCTGGTAGCCCTTCTGGAAAACCTCGCACACGGTGCCGGGCTCGCCGTCCTCGGGCGCGCCCTGCATGACCGCGTTTTCAAGGTTGGGATCAAACTTTTCGCCCTTGCGGTTAATGGCGGTGATCCCGCGCTTTTCAAAGGCCTCGCACAGCTGGCGCAAAACCATGTCCACGCCGCTTTTGAGGGATTCGTCGGCGCTGTTCTGCGCGGCGGCGGTGGCGCGCTCCAGATTGTCCAGCACGGGCAGCAGCGCGGTGGCGAAGGCGCGCGCGCCGTCGTCAAAGGCCTCCTTGCGCACATTCTGGTTGCGGCGGCGGAAGTTTTCAAAATCCGCCTGTACGCGCTGGGCCATGTTCAGGTATTCCTCCTGCTTGGCCAGGGCGGCAGCCAGCTCCGCGGCGCTTACAACGGCCTCGGTTTCCTCCGTGACTTCGGCTTGCTGTGTTTCTACAGGCATTTCCGTCTGCTCGACCGCTTCGGTCTGCTCATCCGTTACAGGCTTGTTTTCCACTTTGGTTTCCATCCTTTTTTTCATTCTGCTCTTTTTGCTCATGGGAATTACTCCTTATCCTGCCCCAGCAGGCCGCTGAGCTGCTGACCCATGGCGTTCAAAATGCTCAGCACACGGCCGTACTGCATTCGCGTAGGGCCGATGACACCGATGGTGCCGTGGGTGTTATCGCTCAGGTGATAGGTCGCTGTTACCAGCGAGCAATCATGGAGCTCGGGGATGCCCGTTTCCGGGCCGATGCGAACCGTGAAGGCCATTTCTCCCTGATTTTCCAGCAACTGAATCAGCTTATCCTTGGTTTCCAGCACATTGAGGAAGCCCTTGGCCTTTTCCACATCGCTGTACTCGGGAAAGTTGAGGATGTTGCTGGTACCGCCAAGCGCCAGCTTGGTTTTGGCGGCGTCGCCCTCCACCGTATCCAGAAATTCCACCACGCCGTCCAGCACCTGCTTGCCGCGGGGATTCTGCCCGGTTACGCCCTGCAGCATGGCCAGCGCCTCGCTCACGGTGCGGCCGCTCAGCTTTTCGGTAAGCATGCGGCTGATGGCGTAAAGCGCGTCTGCATCCAGCTCGCTGCCCACGCGGATCACCGTGTCGCGCATGATGCCGCCGTCGGTTACAATCACCAGCAGGGCGCTGGTGGAGGAAACGGGCACCAGCTGCAGCGTGCGGATGTGCAGCTCCCTGCCCTTGGGGCTCATGACCAGCGCGGTGTAATGGGTCATGCCGCTGAGCACCTGCGCCGCGCGGCTGATGACATCCTCCATCTGCCGGGCGCGGTTGCCAAAGTGATCCCGAACGGTGGCGGCGTCATCCGAGTGAATCACGCCGTTTTGCAGCAGCTGGTCCACATACAGCCGGTACGCCTTGGCGCTGGGAATGCGCCCCGCGCTTACATGGGGCTGATCCAGGTAGCCAAGCTCCTCCAGATCGCTCATTTCGTTGCGGATGGTGGCGGAGCTCAGGCCCATCTCGTACTTTTTGGAAATGGTGCGGCTGCCCACAGGGATGGCAGTCAGAATATAGTCATCAATGATCGCCTGCAAAATGCGAAACTTACGCGCGTCCATCGGCATTGCTGCCACCTCCTTGCTTCGGATTGTTAGCACTCAATCATGTCGAGTGCTAACATCATGCATATCATATGCCACCCATCATGGTTTGTCAAGCGTTTTTTCGCTTTTCCATCACAAGTTCAACGATTGTTCACAAACCGGCAAAAGTCATACGAAACCGCTTTTCACGGCCCTGGGTTCATGCTACAATGGCCCTGGGTGATGCAAATGAAATCAAGCCGTCTGTTTGAAATTGTCTACCGGCTTCTGTCCAGCGGGCGCTGCACCGCGCCCGAGCTTGCACAAAAGCTGGAGGTATCCGTGCGTACCATTTACCGCGATATCGAGGCGCTGTGCCAGGCGGGCGTTCCCATTGTTACCGAGCAGGGAAAAAGCGGCGGCATCCGGCTGATGGAGGGCTGGTCGCTCAGCCAGACGCTGATGGATGCCAGGGAGCAGGAGCAGCTGCTGACGGCCGTGCAGAGCCTTGCGGGGCTGCAGCAGGACGCAGAGGCGCTGGCCCTCAAGCTGGGGGCGCTGTTTCGCAGGCAGCCGCACGACTGGCTGCGGGTGGATTTTCACTACTGGGGGCCGGTAAACGAAAACGACGAACGCTTTGAGCTGATCAAAACCGCCCTGCTGGAAAAGCGGGTGCTTCAGTTTACCTACGCTGCCTACACCGGCACCACCCGGCGGCGTGTGAAGCCGGCGCTTTTGTGCTTCAAGGCAAACGCGTGGTATCTGCAGGCATTTTGTCTGGTGCGGGGCGATTACCGCACCTTCAAGCTCAGCCGCGTCAGCAACCTTGCGCTGACGGACGAGCACTTTGCGGATCATCTCGTTCCCCCGCCGCTTGATCCCTGGGACTGGAGCGTTCACTGGCCCGAGGCGCGCCTGCGCTTTGAGCCGTACATGGCCTATCGCGTATACGATGATTTTGACGAGGAAGCCATTTCGCCCCAGCCGGATGGCAGGCTGCTGGTAACCACCCAGCTGCCGCCGGATGACGAGTGGATGCTGGGCAGGCTTCTCACCTACGGCACGGGCGTGGAGATTCTCTCTCCATCCAGTTTGCGCAAAGCCGTGGCAGATCACGCGCAAAAACTGTTGGAACATTATCAGAAAGAAAACAAACCTGACGGTTGATGTCAGGTTCCAGAGCGTCGAAAAAGCTCGCCAGAGGCGATCTTTTCCGCCGGGGACGCACCATTTGCCTACTCGCCTACGGCTCGCCGGGCGGCAAATGGTGTA
>JAEDGL010000215.1 GCA_016297535.1 Clostridia bacterium
TTTTGGTTTCGCTCATGGTGTAGCCCTTGCGCTCCACGTTGGTGGATTCGCACAGAAAGGCCAGCACGCCCTCGCTGCCCAGCTGGGCAAAGCCCGCAAGGTCGGTTACCTCGCCGTCGATGGGGGTAAAGTCGATCTTGAAATCGCCCGAGAACACAATGGTGCCCGCCGGGCAGGTGATGGCAATGGCCACCGCACCGGCAATGGAGTGGTTTACATGCAAAAAGCGCACGGTAAAGCAGCCCAGGCGCAGCACGTCGCGGGGCTTGATCACATTGAGGGGCACACCGGCAATGCGGTGCTCCTTGAGCTTGAGATCCACCAGCGCCAGCGTCAGCTTTGTGCCGTACAGCGGCATGGGAACCTGGCGCAGCACGTAGGGCGTGGCGCCGATATGGTCCTCGTGGCCGTGGGTAAGCAGCATGCCGCGGATCCGCTCGCGGTTTTTGATCAGATACGTTACATCCGGAATCACCAGGTCAACGCCCAGCATGTCTTCCTTGGGGAAAATGGAACCGCAGTCCACCACCAGCATATCTTCGCCATATTCGACCACGGTGATATTTTTACCAAATTCATCTACGCCGCCAAGCGGGATGATGCGGAGCTTCTGAGGAATTTCTGTCATTGGAGCCTCCTTACCTTGCGCCGTCCGCGCGAATGTTGAGTAATACCAAACAGGCGGTTGCGCAACAGCGCCGCAACTGCCGGATCTTCGGAACCAAAAGCAAGCATGCAGAAAAACGCCTGAAAAAAGCCAAAATGTGCAAGTTGTGGTAGGCGTGCATCTGTCACGGAGCCTACTTCCCCGTATATCGCTATACAGTATACCACAAAAAAGCCGTTTTGAACAGGGAATGTTCAAAACATTTCAGCACAACATTTTCAGCGTTTTTTAGCAAAATTCGACAGAAGCAAATCAGGCTGCCAGAACCATCCGCAGAGGACTCTGACAGCCTGATGTTTTATTTGGCTTTATTCCATTCCGCTACAGCCAATCGCATCCAGGCTGTCGGGGCGTTCGGTATAGACCTGCTCAACGTGGGGCGTCCATTCGGGCTTGCCGGCAATGCGCTTCTCATTCCACTTCATGCCAAGCAGGCACAGGCCCAGGCCCAGCAGGCTGCCGCCCAGCGCCCACAGCTCGCTTCCGCCGGAGAGGACGCTGCCCGCAAACAGCCCGGCCAGGAAGCCGATCAGCGGAATGATGTAGGCCAGCAGCGTGGCCGTCATAAAGCGGCTGTCCGGCAAAACCACCTTTACCCAGTTGCCCACGGCGCAATCCGCCCTGAGACGGATGCTGCCGTTTTGGGAAAGCCCGCCGCACGCGCCGCAACGGGCGCAGGCCTCGGGGCGGATATAGGTAATGGTGGCCATGCCGGTTTTTTCGTCGTAGGCGGTCACCTGACCAAATTTGATCATGGGCATCGAACCTCCGGATGCAGTTCTTCCGGGCGGGCGGATCGGGGAAGGGAAAAAGGAATTTTGGACGGCCCGCACAAATAAATACGGCAAAATTGGTTCGTGTGTATTGACACATGACTTGCAATCGGCTATAATTTAAACTTGCATCAGTATCGTTACTGTGCAAAGTTATGCCCTTCCGTGATAGGTATTGTACATGCCTGCGGGGAAAAAAGCAACAGGAAATTTTCTGGAAGCGTCGCAAACCCTTGCGCCGCAAGGGAAAAAACTGTTTCGGGCAGGCCAGATACTTTGCTTTCTGATACGTGCGAGAACATAAGGGGTGATGGCATTTATGGTGCATGAGGTTCAAATGGGGAAGCTCAGGACGAGGCAGAGCTTTTCGCATGTCGAAGAGATCCTTGACATGCCGGATCTGATCGAGGTGCAGAAAAACTCGTACCAGCGTTTCCTGGATGTTGACCTTCGCGAGGTGCTGGACGATGTATCTCCGATTGTTGACTACACCGAGAATTTGTCGCTTGAATTCGTTGACTATACACTGGACGAGCCCAAAAACAGCGTGGAACGCTGCAAGGAGCGCGACATGACCTATGCCGCGCCGCTGAAGGTGTTCGTTCGTCTCAAAAACCGCGAGACCGGCGAGATCAAGGAATCCGACGTGTTCATGGGCGACTTCCCCCTCATGACCGATTACGGTACCTTTATCATCAACGGCGCCGAGCGCGTAATCGTATCCCAGCTGGTGCGCTCTCCCGGCGTATACTATGAAGACCAGATCGACAAGGCCGGCAAGCACCTGTTCTCCACCACGGTCATCCCCAACCGCGGCGCGTGGCTGGAATACGAGACCGACTCCAACGATGTGCTCTGGGTGCGTATCGACCGTGCCCGCAAGCTGCCCATCACGCTGATTCTGCGCGCCCTGGGCTACGGCACGGACGCCGAGATCATCGACCTGCTGGGCGAGGACGAGCGCCTGATGGCCACCATCCAGCGCGGCGACAACGCCAAGAGCCGCGAGGAAGGCCTGATTGAGATCTACAAGCGCCAGAAGCCCGGCGAGCCGCCGACGCACGAGAGCGCCCAGAACCTGTTCAACTCCCTGTTTTTTGATTCCAAGCGCTACGACCTGATGCGCGTGGGCCGCTACAAGTTTAACAAAAAGCTGTCGCTGGCCACCCGCGCGCAGGACCGCGTGGCCGCCGAGGACGTTGTCAACCCCCAGACCGGCGAGGTCATGGTTCACGAGGGCGAGGTAATCTCCAAGGAGGTTGCCCGCGCCATCCAGAATGCCGGCGTCAACAGCGTGCTGATCCGGGTGGACAACCACGTTCATAAAATCGTGGGCAACCACTTTGTGGACGCTTCCCTCTACCTGCCCTTCCCGCCCAAGGAAGCCGGCGTGATGGAGAACGTGCTCTATCCCGTGCTGCGCGAAATCCTCGATATGGGCCTGGAGGGCGACGAGCTGAAGGAAATGGTGCGCTCCCGCGTGCACGACCTGGTGCCCAAGCACATCATTACCGAGGATATCGTGGCCTCCATCAGCTACCTGCTGGGCCTGCCCTACGGCGTGG
>JAEDGL010000043.1 GCA_016297535.1 Clostridia bacterium
AAAGGGAGGTCCTTGCCATGAGCAATTCTGAACTAACCGTGGTCGCGCAACGCAGTGGCCAACATGCCGGCGTGGAAATTCTTTCAAACGGCGCTTTCTTCTATTTGTACAATGGCCGCAAAATTCACTGGGCACATTCCTCTGCCGAATCCGCCGACGGACGTCGGATCAACACCCGCACTGCGCAAATGGGCGAGACGCTGTTTGGCTCCCTCTCGACCGAGCTGGGAGAAGCCGAAACCGTAACCACCTTGTTTTTTGAAAACGGCTTGACGCTGGAACGTGAAATTCAGTTCATTCCCGATGCGGATTACTTGATTGTCAGGGCTTATCTAAAGGATGAAGGCGGCGAAACCGCTACCCGCCACATCGCCCCCATTGATACGCCCTACCCCTCCCCGGAAGGCGATCCGCTGTTTCTGGAACTGGATCAGAAAATGCTGCTGGTTCCCTATGACAACGACATGTGGGTGCGCTATGAATCCACTCCCCTGCGCCCCGGCCGCCGCAGCTATGATGTAAGCGCCATTTACAACGAAGAAAACCGCCATGCTCTGGTGCTTGGCGCGCTGGATCACAAGGTATGGAAAAACGCCGTTACCTGCTCCGGCTTTGATGCCCGCAGCGTGGTGTGCGAAAGCGGCGTTGCGGATCTTGGAACGCACGATGTGGTTCCGCACGGCATTGTCCGCGGCGAAAAGGTTGCCTCTGCCCGTTTTGTTATGCTCTGGACGGAGGATGTTCGCGACGGTATGGAGCTGTTTGGCACGCTGTGCTCCATCATCCATCCGCCGATTCAGTGGCCCGGCAAGGTGCCCTTTGGCTTTAACACCTACTCCGGCTTTGGCGGACGCGTCGATCTGCCTTCCTGGCAGGTGGCGGGCGATCTGATTCATGAGGAGCTCAAGTCCTTTGGCGATGAGGACGGCGTAACCTACATCAATCTGGATGCCACCTTCGGTCTGGATGAGAATGAAATGCGTAAAATGGTGGACGCCTTCCATGCGCGGGGACAGAAGTGCGGCACCTATGCCGCTCCCTTTGTAGGCCATCGCCGTCTGGGGCTGGATCACAAGCTGCTGGGCAACAGCGGCCTGACCTTTGCCGACCTGCTGCTTCGGGACGAGGAGGGACGCCTCCTTCCCACACCGGACAGCCTGGCCCCGCTGGATGTTACCCATCCCGCATGGGAGGAGCATATGCGCCTGCATCTGAAGCACATTATCGATATGGGCTTTGATTACCTCAAGATCGACTTCCTGGCGCATGCGGCTATGGAGGGTGTGCATTACGATCCTTCCTGCATGACCGGCCGTCAGGCGCTGGTGCATGGCTACGAGGTTATCGTGGATGAACTGTCCAAGGCGGATCGCCCCATCTTCCTCAGCCTTTCCATCGCTCCTCTGTTCCCCCACGGCTACGGCCATGCGCGCCGCCAGTGCTGCGACTCCTTCGGCCACAGCGATGATGTGCGCTATGTGCTCAATGCGCTCAACTACGCCTGGTGGACCAACCGCAAGCTTTATGCTTTCAACGATCCCGATCATATTACGCTGTACCAGTCCATTGTGGACAAACGCAGCGTAACGCTGGAAGAGGAAGCCCGTTCCCGCTACAACAGCGCGGTTATTTCTGGCACGGTTATGCTCTTGAGCGATAACTATGGCCCCCACAACGATGAGGAAACCATCAAAGCGGTCCATGCACGCGCCGCACGTATTGCGGACAACGAGCGTCTGAACGCCGTCGCCCGCGAGGGTGTGGCCTTCCGGCCCGTGGAAATCAAGGACAGCACCACGCAGGTATATACCAGCGTAAACAACGGCAAGCGGCGCGCAGCCTTCTTTAATTACAGCAGCGAACCTGCCACCGTTTCCGTGACTGCCTCCCGCGCCAACTGGCCCCAGAAAGGCACCGTAACCGATATCAACCGCAACATTACCTGGCAGTATGATACTGTGCTGAGCGTTGCACTGGCTCCCTACGATTCCGCCGTGCTGGAATGGGAATAAATCATCTTCCATAGAATTGCCCGCAGAAACCTGAAAAGGAATCTGCGGGCGATTTTCGTGCTCTTTTGAGCCCGGCGCGTTGATAAGGCTTATTCAACGGATTTAAGTGCCTCCACCATATCCACAGTGCGAACCTTACGGGTTAGGAACATTTGTATAAACAGAGAAAAGCAGAAAGTGATTACACAGGCAATCACAAAGGAACTGACCGCCGGGCGGCTTGGATAGACAAAGGATTCGTTTCCGCATACCATGAGCACCAGTCCCGTCAGCTTTTTGCCTGCCCACAGGCTGCAGGCAATGCCTGCAAGGGTGATCAGGATGTTTTCACCCAAAATCAAATGGCGGATTTCCCTTCGATGGTAGCCAAGCACCTTGAGCGTTGCGTATTCGCGCTCGCGCTCGGCAAAATTCATCAGCCCCATGTTATAGCAGATGACCGCGGCCAGCGCCAGGGCAATGCCCATCAGAATAACAAAAATCGCGGACAGCATTTTCATCAGCTCATTCAGCTCCCGGCTCTGCTCTGCCGGACGCTCCAGCCGGTCCACCTCTTCCATTGCGGCAAGCTCCGCCAGGCATGTATCCGCCGGTTTTTTGAGCAGCAAAGCCGTTGGGGTAAATGCGCCCTTTCTCATGCTTTCCCAGGTTTGCTGCTCCATATACAGGCCCTGCTGAATATTGTTGTACACAATCTGGCTGACAGCCATTTCAACAGGCTCGTCATCCGCCGCAAAGTGCAGCGTGAGCGTATCCCCCTGCTTTACCCCAAGTGTTTTCGCCAGTATGGCGGTTACGGCCACGCCGCCGGGTAGAATAGGCGTGTGAACCTCGCCTTCGCCCAGCCACAGCATTTGCTGGTTGGTCTCCACAACCGTAAGCATGGTTGTTCGGCTCTCGGTGGCCGAACGCGCGCTGATCGCCTTTTCCATTATGCTTTCCACGGCCTCCGCCTGCAGACGGCGGTTGTAAGCGGTTCCTTCCTCCGCCTGCATGGTAAGGTTTGCCCGAACATCATAGTTAAGCACCTTTGTATAGTGCGTAACTGCAATCAGATTAACCGAATCCTGTAAGCCAAACGATGCAATGATCAGCGCGTTGCAGCACAGAATGCCCACGAAGGACATCAGGGAACGCATACGGTTTCGCATCAGGTTACGGATGACCATTTTGGTATTAAAGTTGAAGTGGCGCCAGAGCACACCGATTCGTTCAAGAAAAATCCGTTTTCCGGCACGCGGCGGCTTGGGACGCAGCAGGCTTGCCGTGGTTTCGCGGGCAGAGCGGTGGTAGGCATGCAGGCAGATCCCCATACTCATCAGCACCGTGAGGGCAGCCATCGCCCACGATTTCCACGAAATGCTGGGGTAAATCTGATATGGATATTCATTCTGACCAAGCAGGAGGGCCCAAATGATATTGGGAAGCACAGTATGGCCAACGATCACGCCAAGCAGCGCGCCTGCAGCCGAAGGAAGCACCGCATAGGACAGGTAATGGTTGCGAATGCGGTAAGAGGGATAGCCCAGCGCCTTGAGCGTGCCAATCTGCAAACGCTGATGATCCACCATACGGGTGAGCGTGGTAAGCACAATCAGCGCAGCAACGGCATAGGCAAAGATCGGAAATACCAGCGTAAGCGCGCGGAACATTTCCGCATTATTGATGGCGCTGGCTGTGCTTTTGTGCGCCCTTCGGTTCTGGATCAGGGCATCTGGCAGCGCTTGGCTGATGGCCTTCTTCACGGCTTCTTCATCAGCCTCTGCGCCAAGGGTAACCACCATCTGTGTAAGCGGAACGGAGGGCATCGCCTTGGCGTTAATCAGAATATAGCCGTATTCCTGCGGATTGGGATAGGTGCCCTGCGTAACGCAGATAAACTCCGGGCTGAACACCTTGCCGCGAATGATAAACGAGAATTCAACGCCCTGCAGTTCGACGGTAATGCGGTCTCCAATCTCCAGTCCATGGGCTCTGGCAAAGCCGTCCTGTACCAGACATCCGCGCAAATCCGTCTGGGTAAGCGTATCGCCCTGTGCAATCATGGGAAGATTGATTTCCATCGGGCCGTCATAGGCCGTTACGTTGATGGTGGGTTCTCCCGGCAACGTGGTATCCAGATCCATACTGAATCTGGCGCATGCCTGTTCGACACCGTCAATGCTGCGCAGCCTGAGCAGCGCCTCCCGGTCTGCGTTCGGCACGCTGATCCAAAAATCCGCCAGATAGTTCTGCTCAAAATAAACGTTTATGGTTTCCATCGCAAGGTTGGCACAGCCGTCCAATCCGGCAAAAATCAGTGTACCAAGCGAACAGAGCACAACAATGGAGATTAGCTGCATAAGGGACTGGCGCATATCTCGAAACAGTTTCCTGTGAAGCGCGCTTACAGCCATCTGCCCACCCCCTCGTTGCAAAAAATGCTTGTTTTCCCAGGCATCTTTTAGTATAGAACAGCCCTGCAAACAAGTCAATGCAACGAGAGAAACATTACAGTTCGGCCATAATTGACCGTTGACACATACCCTTATGGGGTATATAATCAAGGTCCCCCATGGGGTATCTTTTACATCAGGAGGAACTTATGCAAGGCCATCAAACCTGTGCCTGTCACAAAACGAAGCAACGCAACGAAGATGAGGTCAGACAGCTGATTCATCGTCTCAACCGCATTGAAGGACAAATCCGCGGCATTCGCGGCATGGTGGAAAAGAACGTTTATTGCACAGACATCCTTATGCAGGTGGCGGCGGCAAACGCTGCGCTCAACGCCTTTACGCGCGAGCTGCTGGGCAGCCATATCCGCACCTGCGTTGTGCAGGATATCCGCGACGGCAAGGACGAAATCATTGACGAGCTGTTGAACACCCTGCAAAAGCTGATGAAATAGTTGGAGGGCGGAAGCATGAAACAATTTGAGGTAAACGGCATGAGCTGCGCCGCTTGCGTAGCGCGGGTGGAGAAAGCCGTAAGCAAGGTGGAAGGCGTATCCTCCTGCACGGTCAGTTTGCTCACGCATTCCATGGGCGTGGAAGGAACGGCCAGCGATCAGGCCATTATCGCCGCGGTCGAAAGCGCAGGCTACGCCGCCAGTGTGAAAGGCTCTGCCGGCGGCACAGCTTCCCCATCCGGGGCGGATGCGCTGGCCGACCGTGAAACCCCTGCGCTGCGCCGCAGACTGCTGGCCTCCCTGGGGTTTCTACTGGCGCTGATGTATGTGTCCATGGGACACGCCATGTGGGGCTGGCCCCTCCCCGCGTTCTTTGATCACAACCCGGTTGCCATTGGCATTGTTCAGCTTTTGCTTTGCACCGCCGTTATGGTCATCAATCAGAGGTTCTTCAGCAGCGGCTTTCGAAGCCTGTGGAACAAAGCGCCCAATATGGATACGCTGGTGGCCCTGGGCTCGGCTGCGTCGTTTTTATACAGTACCTACGCGCTGTTTGCCATGAGCGGCGCGCAGGCTGCGGGCGATCTGGCCGGCGCTATGCACTG
Source organism: Clostridia bacterium (assembly GCA_016297535.1). Classification (GTDB taxonomy): domain Bacteria; phylum Bacillota; class Clostridia; order Christensenellales; family Aristaeellaceae; genus Limiplasma. Next base: position 5,508 of record JAEDGL010000043.1, read on the forward strand.
CATGCATGATTTCTACTTTGAGTCGGCCGCCATGATCCTTACGCTGATTACCGTTGGTAAAATGCTGGAAGCCCATTCCAAGGGCAAAACCACCGATGCGCTCAAAAGCCTGATGCGCCTTGCGCCAAAAACTGCCATGCTGCTTGTAAATGGCGTGGAAACCATTGTTGGCATCGAGCAGGTTCAGCAGGGCGATGAATTTGTGGTACGACCCGGTGAAAGCATCCCTGTGGACGGCGTAGTGCTGCACGGCAGCAGCGCCGTTAACGAAGCCGCGCTTACCGGCGAGAGCATCCCCGTGGACAAGGTCGAGGGCGACAGCGTTTCCGCCGCCACGCTCAATCAAAGCGGCTTCCTGCGCTGCAGAGCAACCCGCGTTGGGCAGGACACAACGCTGTCCCAGATCATCAAAATGGTCAGCGATGCGGCGGCTACCAAGGCTCCCATCGCCAAGGTTGCCGACAAGGTATCCGGCGTGTTTGTGCCTGTTGTTATGGCGATTGCCCTCCTTACCTGCATCATTTGGCTGCTTTCGGGACAAACCTTTGGCTTTGCACTGTCACGCGGCATTTCCGTGCTGGTTATCAGCTGTCCCTGCGCGTTGGGGCTGGCTACGCCGGTGGCCATTATGGTGGGCAACGGCAAGGGAGCCAAAAACGGAATTTTGTTCAAGAATGCGGTTTCACTGGAGGAAGCCGGTAAGGTGCGCGTGGTTGCGCTGGATAAAACCGGAACCATTACCAGCGGCAAACCTGTCGTGACCGATTTGCTCCCGGCCAACGGCTACGGCGAGAACGAGCTGCTCGCTCTGGCCTACGCGCTGGAGGACAAGAGCGAACATCCCCTTGCCCGCGCCATTGTGGCACAGGCTCAGGCGCGCAATCTCTGTGCAGAGGAAGTAACGGATTTTCAGATTCTGCCCGGCAACGGCCTGACTGCCGCGCTAAACGGTCAAATGCTCTGCGGCGGCAGCATGAATTTTGCCATGCAGCATTCAGCCGTTGCCGCAGATGTTCAAAAGCGCGCCGGGGAACTGGCCGCGCAGGGCAAAACACCGCTGTTTTTTCTGCTGGACGGCAAGCTGCTTGGCATCATCGCCGTGGCTGACACCATCAAGGAAGACAGCCCGGAAGCAGTCCGCCAGTTGAGGGAGATGGGGATCCATGTGGTCATGCTTACAGGAGACAACCAGCGCACCGCAAACGCCGTTGGCAAGCAGGCGGGGGTGGATGAAGTCATCGCAGGAGTGTTGCCAGATGAAAAAGAGGCCGTCATCCGCAGGCTCAAGCGCAGAGGAAAGGTAGCCATGGTTGGCGACGGCATTAACGACGCGCCCGCCCTGACGCGTGCGGATATCGGCATTGCCATTGGCGTGGGTGCGGACATAGCGATTGATGCGGCGGATGTGGTGCTGATGAACAGCAGGCTTTCTGACGTACCCGCCGCCATCCGCTTAAGCCGTGCAACGCTCAAAAACATTCATGAAAATCTCTTTTGGGCGTTTATCTACAATATTATCGGCATTCCACTGGCGGCAGGTGCCTTTATCTCCCTCTTTGGATGGCAGCTTAATCCCATGTTTGGCGCAGCAGCCATGAGCCTGTCCAGCTTCTGTGTGGTATCCAACGCGCTGCGGTTAAATCTGTTTGACCTGCACAGCACGAAAAAGGATAGAAAGATCAAACCAGCAAAGGAGACAAAACCAATGGAAAAGACCATGAAAATCAAAGGCATGATGTGCCAGCACTGTTCCGGCCGTGTGAAAAAAGCGCTGGAAGCCTTGCCCGAGGTGGATGAAGCCATGGTGAGCCACGAAAACGGAACCGCCATTCTTACCCTGAACGCACCTGTTTCCGACGATGTGCTCCGAAAGGCCGTTGAGGATCAGGGCTACGAGGTAGTTGGCTGATCAAAAGCGGAACAGTCTGAAAAGCGATTCCCGTTGCCGGGAATCGCTTTTCAGTATTCAACTTATCCGTCTGGGTTCTCACAAGCGCTTTCTTTCAGGCGCATCATCTGTTGATAGCAAAACGCTGAAAAATCCTTTCCGTTCTGCAAAAGAAAGCGGTGCAGCCTTTCGCATTCCTCCATGGCTTTCTGATGCTGACGCGGCGTAATCTCCCCCGTATTCAGCGCATCGTCCAGCTCGTCCTGATCCAGCACATGCAGCACGCCGTCCGGCTCCATCACAATATCCAGGTAAAGATCATCAAAGCATGGGTTTTCCGGATCAGCCAGACAGTTGCCGTTGGTGATGTCAAAATAAATCTGGAGAAGGTCGTTATGCTCATCAAACATGGCCGTTACCCAAAAATAAGCGTCCCGAAAGGCAAGCTGCAGCCAGGTATCACCCTCTTTGGCAAGCGTTACGCCGTCAATGATCAGCGGCTGGGTAACCTTTTGCAAAAGCAGAACCGATGCAATGCCCTGCATTCCCTGATAGCTGCATTCGGCACAGGCATATTTTCTTTGCAGGATCCTGTGCCAGTCCGTACGTCTCATATCCTTGCGTTTGATGCCGCTCGCCCCCTTCAAACAGGGGCATCCGTTTCCTGCACAGGCATTTCTTCCTCATGCAGAACCCGCTCCATCAGTTCCAGCAGCTTGTCGCGGCCGGTGTTGTCCTCGCTGGAGGAAACGATCACTTCCCAGGGCTGCACCAGCATCTGGCGGCAGATGGGAGCCAGCTGCTTCATGCGCGCTCCGCGGCTGATCTTATCCGCCTTGGTGGCCACCACGGTAAAGGGAATATCCATCTGGCGAAAATACTGCGCCATGGCCACGTCGTCCTGTGTGGGGTCGTGACGGATATCCACCAGCAGTAGCACATGCATCAGCAGGGTACTGTCCTGGAAATAGCGATCCATCATGGCGCCCCAGCGTTCTTTTTCTTTTTTGTCCACCTTGGCAAAGCCGTAGCCGGGCAGATCGACCAGATGAAACTGATCGTTAATCAGAAAGATATTGATCAGGCGGGTTTTACCGGGGGTCGCGCTGGTCTTGCACAGCTTTTTGCGATTGCACAGCGCGTTGATGAGCGAGCTTTTGCCCACGTTGCTCTTGCCGACAACAGCAAGCTGGGGCAGCCGGATGGGCGCGTTTTCGTGATACTGCGCCAGGCTGGTTACAAAGGACGCGGATTTGATTTCCATGTTATGAACCTCTGTATGCATTCGCCTGACTGCCCTGATGCAGCGGCAGGGGCGTTTCCATTTGTGCTTCGGCAATCACCGGCGGCTCGCACACAAGGGCGGCGCGGATCACCTCGGTTACGTCTTCAACGGGCTTGATTTCGATGCGCTTGAGGATAGCCTCGTCCACATCCTCCAGGTCCTTCAGGTTTTCACGCGGAATCAGCACGGTGCTGACGCCGGCGCGATAAGCCGCCATCAGCTTTTCCTTGAGCCCGCCGATGGGAAGCACCCGGCCGCGCAGCGTGATTTCGCCCGTCATGGCCACATTCTGCCTGACGGCGATGGACGTAAGCGCGCTTACCAGCGCCGTAATCAGCGTAACGCCCGCGCTGGGGCCATCCTTGGGCACCGCCCCCTCGGGCACATGGATATGAATATCATGCTGTTTGAAAAACTCCGCCGGAATGCCCCAGCCGTCCGCATGGGCGCGGACCCAGCTAAGCGCGGCTTTGGCGCTTTCCTGCATTACATCGCCCAGCTTGCCGGTCAGTTGCAGCGCGCCTCCGCCCTGCATTACCGTGCATTCCACCTGCAGCATTTCGCCGCCAACGGTGGTATAGGCCAGGCCGTTGACCACGCCCACGCGGTTGTCCTTTTCCAGCGCTTCGCGGGTAAAGCGAACCGCTCCCAGATACTTGCCGAGCTTTTCGTGCGTAACCGTTACAGAATCCACCTTTTCATCCAGCATTTCCACGGTGGCCTTGCGTACAACGCGCGCAATAGTGCGCTCCAGCGTACGTACGCCCGCCTCGCGGGTATAGCCCTCGATGATGGTCTTCATCACCTTTTCGTTGATCCTGACCGATTTGGGCTGCAGGCCATGTGCCGCAATCTGCTTGGACAGCAGATGCTTGCGGGCAATTTTCAGCTTTTCCTCATCCGTGTAGCTGGGCACCTCGATGATTTCCAGGCGGTCCAGCAGTGCGGGCGGGATGGATTCGATGCTGTTGGCCGTGGTAATAAACATGACATGGCTCAGATCAAAGGGCAATTCCATGTAGTGATCGCGGAAGGCGTCGTTCTGCTCCGCGTCCAGCACCTCCAGCATGGCGGATGCGGGATCGCCGCGGAAATCGCTGCTCATTTTATCAATCTCGTCAAACAGGAACACAGGATTCATGGTGCCCGCCTGCTTGATGCCGGAAATGATACGGCCGGGGATGGCACCCACATAGGTGCGCCGGTGCCCGCGGATTTCCGCCTCATCGCGCACGCCGCCCAGCGACATCTGCACAAACTCGCGGCCCACCGCCTTGGCGATACCGCGCACAATCGAGGTTTTGCCAACGCCGGGAGGGCCCGCAAAGCACAGGATAGGGCCCTTCATGTCCTTCTTCATGCGAAGCACGGCAAGGTACTCAATGATGCGCTCCTTCACCTGCTCCAGCCCGTAATGATCCTCCTCCAGCACCCTGCGGGCGCGCTTGAGATCCAGATTATCCGTGGTCATCTTTCCCCAGGGCAGGTCGAGAATCCACTCCACATAGGTGCGGCTCACGCCAATTTCAGGGGTGCCGGGCGCCATGCGGCTAAGCCGGTCCAGCTCCTTCTCCGCCTTTTCGCGCGCCTCGTCGTTGACGGGGGTTTTGGCCAGACGGTCGCGCAGATCCTCCACATCGGTTGCTTCCTTATCGCCCAGTTCGGTCTGAATGGCCTTGATCTGCTCGCGAAGGTAGTAATCCTTCTGGTTTTTTTCAATCTGACGCTTGATGCGCGCCTGCACCTGCTTCTCCACATCGGCAAGCTCCGTTTCGCGCAGCAAAATGGTGCACAGCGCCTCCAGCCGTTCCTTGGCCTTGAGCTTTTCCAGAATGGCCTGGCGGTCCTCCAGCCGTGTGAGCACGTTGGCGGCAATGATATCGGCCAGCTGGTCGGGCTTGTCCACATCCAGCACAGAGCGCATGGTTTCCTGAGAAACGCGCATGCTGGCGGTGCAGTATTCCTCAAAAAATTCGTGCGCCGTGCGTACAAGCGCCTTCATCTCGGCGGATTCGCGTGCGTTTTCCTCGCTGACCAGACGGATATCCGCCATCATGCAGGGGTCTTCCTCCGTAACGGTGTTGAGCACGCCGCGCTGCAAACCCTCCACCAGCACGCGGATGCTGTCGCCCGGCAGGTTGAGCACCTGCTTGATCTGCGCAACGGTGCCTACGCGGCACAGATCGTTCTGATGGGGATCATCCACATCGGCGTCCTGCTGGGCGACCAGAAAAATACGCTGATCCTCCATCATGGCCTTCTCCAAAGCGGCAACGCTCTTGGGACGGCCCACATCAAAATGAAGCACCATGTGGGGGAAAACCATCATCCCCCGCAGTGCCAGCACGGGCATGTTTACCTGCACGCCCCTGCGCAGTGTTTCCTGCATACTGTTCCTCCAAAGGCCCGGGATCAAAGCGGGCTTACTTGCGGCTGTAAATGCCGCAGCTTATTATTATAGCTGCAACCACAGCCAAATGCAAGCAGCAGAAACTGTTTATTGCCGGGTGCGAGCATCCTTAGCGGTTTGCCTGCGCCGTGTGCTCCTCCGCTGCCATAACTGCGGCGGGCATTGCTGCTGGCAGATCGATCTGCGCTTCGTTGCTTACGGTTTCGGCAGGCAGGAGCATGGCATCCAGTGCTTCATCCAGGGTGCTGATGGGCACCACCTCAATGGTGGTATGCTCAAAGCGTTCCAGACGGTTTTCCATGGGGATAAGCACCTTGGTAAGGCCCGCATGCTCTGCCGCTTCCACCTTGCCTGGTACGCCGCCTACGGGCTTGACAAGCCCGCGCACCGATACCTCGCCCGTTACGGCAATGGTACCGTCGACCGGGCGTCCCGTGATGGCGCTGGCCGCAACCACGGCCATGGCCACGCCTGCGGAAGGCCCGTCCACAGGCGTGCCGCCGGGAAAGTTGATATGCAGATCGTAATTCTGCGTGCGGTATCCCATGGCATGCAGAAGCGTCATGACGTTTTCAAGCGAACCGCGCGCGGTGGATTTTCGTTTGATTTTGCGTCCCTCGGAGCCGATTTCTTCCTCCTCCACAATGCCGGTGATCGTCAGCTTGCCGCTTCCCGGCTGGGCAACGGCTTCAATTTCCATGGTTGCCCCCTGATGACTGCCGATGATGGCCAGCCCGTGCACCACACCCACACGGCTGTTTGTATCGGCCTTCTGATCCGGGCGGGCCGGATAATGACCGGAGTAGATCACCCATTCCACATCCGCCGTGGTGATTTCCGTACGCTCCTCCAGCTGGGCAAGCCCAGCACACATTTGCACAATGTTCACCGCATCCCGGCCGCAGCTGGCAAAGCGCCCGACGGTTTCCGCATCCTCGCGCTTCATGGTAAAGCCAGCGCGCTCGGCCGCGTGATAGGCAATCTCCGCCACCTCCTCCGGCTCCAGAGCGCGGAAGTAGATTTCCATGCACCGGCTTCGAAGCGCCGGAGAAATTTCCGAGGGGCTGCGCGTGGTGGCGCCTACCAGGCGAAAATCCGCAGGCAGACCGTTTTTGAAGATATCGTGGATGTAGCGCGGCGTTGCGGTATCATCCGGGCTGTAATAGGCGGATTCCAGCATTACCTTGCGATCCTCCAGCACCTTGAGCAGCTTGTTCATCTGAATGGGATGCAATTCGCCGATTTCATCCAGAAACAGCACGCCGCCATGCGCCCTGCTGACAGCGCCGGGCTTGGGCTGAGGAATGCCCTGTACGCCCAGGGGACCTGCGCCCTGATAGATGGGATCGTGCACGCTGCCGATGAGCGGGTCGGCAATGGCACGTTCGTCAAAGCGCACGCAGGTGGCATCCATCTCGATAAAGGGTGCGTTTGGCTTGAAGGGCGTATCCTTACTTTTTTTGGCCGCCTCCAGCACCAGACGCGCCGCACAGGTTTTGCCAATGCCCGGAGGTCCGTAGATCAGCACATGCTGCGGGTTTTTTCCGCATAGAATGGCTTTGAGCGATTTGATGCCGTCCTCCTGACCAATGATATCCTCAAACGTTGCCGGACGCACCCGTTCAGCAAGTGGTTCGCTCAGTCTGAGCGCGCGCATCTTTTGCAGCTTCTCATATTCGCGTCCGCTTTCGCGGCGATGCGCAGGCTGCGCTTTTCGCTGCTGCCGAAGCTGCGTATAAAAGTAAATGCCCACCACGACGGTGACCAACAGCTGAATGCCAAATAAAACAGCACTGACCAACGGTTTACCCTCCTATCACGGGGTGCTCGCAAGTCCCCTTCTTTCCGTGGTATCTTGTGAGAAAAAGCGTTCTTCCATGTATGGACAGGTCGTAGAAAAAGATGGCATCCGGGCAGACGGACGGTCCTTCCCTGCATAGTGTTGCGAAAAAGACAATTATGTTGTATACTAAGGTTGGAATCTTACATACCAAAACAGGAGGTATTGTGTATATGAAACTGATTATCGCAATCGTACAGGATGAAGATGCTTCCCGTCTGGTTGGTCAGCTGATGAACGACGGCTTTGGCGTAACCAAGCTTGCCACCACGGGCGGATTCCTGCGCGCAGGCAACACCACCCTGCTGGTTGGCGTAAACGACGACCGTTTTCAGACCGCGATGGATGTGATCGAAAAGGTTTGCAAAAGCCGCAAGCAAATCGCTCCCTCCACCTCCTCCATGGTGGGCATGCCGGGCTCCTACTCCCCCTATCCCATCGAGGTTGTGGTGGGCGGCGCAACCATCTTTGTACTGTCTGTCGACCAGTTTGTTAAGCTGTAATCCGGAAAGGAATCTGTTTTGTCAAGTATTGAAACAGAAAGCCGCTTGCCCGCGTTTATGCGCTACGAGCGTTTAAACGCAGGAATCGGCGTTGTAAAGCAGCAGTTTTCCCGGCAGCAGCCGGTACATGCCTATCTTTTGACGGGCGCTCGGGGCCTTGGCAAGCGCACGCTTGCCAGGGTGCTGGCAAGCGCTCTGTTTTGTACGTCCGAGGATAAGCCGTGCGGACGCTGCTCAGCCTGCCGCAGGCTGATGGACGGAAACGAGCCGGACCTTCTGGAGATTTATGCGGATGACGGAAGCACTATCGGCGTTGATCGCGTGCGCGAGATAATCCAGCGGGTGTCTCAGCACGCCTTTGGTACTGGCTATCGCGTAGTGCTGATTGAGCCTGTGGAAAAAATGACCCTGCAGGCACAGAACTGTTTGCTCAAATCGCTGGAGGAGCCCGTTGCCAACGTTGTCTTTTTGCTGATGACGCATGAGCTGACCGCCACACTGGGAACCATAGCCTCGCGCTGCGTCCGCGTAAAGCTTGTGCCCTGGCCGGACGATGTGCTGCGTGAAACCCTGCTTGCGCTGGGGCACGAAGCAGCCGCGGTGGAAAACGTGCTTTCCCGCTGCGGCGGAAACATTGGCATGGCGCTGGAAATGCTGGATGAAAGCAGGCCGGACGGCGAGGCGCAGCAGTTTGCCATGGATGCGCTTTCCATCCTCAGCGACGCGGCGGCCGTCAGCCTCAGCACCCGCCTCAAAGAGGACAAGGGCAGCGCGGACGCATATTTGTGCGCGGTCGAACAGGCCATCCATCAGGCGCTGATGGTACGCACCGGCCAGCTGGACGCTTCGTATCTCAGCCAGTATCCCTCTCATTGGCAAAAGGCGGCCGGACAGGCCCCTGTATCAGAAATCAACGCGCTTCTCCGCACCGTTTTTGACACGCGGCGCAGGAAAGCAGGCCAGGTAAATTGGCAGTCAAATATCGATCATCTGATGATCAGATTACTGGAGGAACATACCAAATGGCAGCAGTTGTAGGCGTACGTTTTAAAAACGCCGGTAAATTGTACTATTTTGACCCCGGCAAGCTGTGGCCTGCCGCGGGAGATTTTGTGGTGGTGGAAACCGCGCGCGGCGTGGAATACGGCCAGGTCATTACAGGCGTTCGCGAGGTGGAGGATGATATGATTTCCTCCCCCCTCAAGCCCGTTCTGCGCATCGGAACGGCCGAGGATGCGGCCCATGCCGCCCAAAACGAACAGTTTGAAAAGGAAGCATACCAGATCTGCCAGCACAAAATCGACGAGCACAAGCTGGATATGAAGCTGGTAGGCGTGGAGCAAACCTTTGACAACGCCAAAATCCTGTTCTATTTCACCGCCAACGGCCGCGTGGACTTCCGCTCGCTGGTAAAAGACCTGGCGTCGGTCTTCCACACCCGCATTGAGCTGCGGCAGATCGGCGTGCGGGACGAGGCCAAAATGCTGGGAGGGCTCGGCCCCTGCGGCCGTCCCATTTGCTGCGGCAGCTTCCTGGGAGATTTTCAGCCGGTAAGCATCAAAATGGCCAAGGAGCAAAATCTTTCCCTCAATCCCACCAAAATCAGCGGCGTATGCGGACGTCTGATGTGCTGCCTCAAATTTGAGCAGGATCATTACGAATCCACCCGCAAACGCATGCCCAAAATTGGCAAAGAAGTGGAAACGCCCGAGGGCAGCGGCATTGTTCTGGATATCAACGTACTCAAGGAAACGCTGTCCGTGCGCATTCACAAGGGCGATTCATCCGAGATTAAAACCTTTGCGCTGGAGGAAGTCAAGTGGCAAAAGCCCGTCCAGCAGCCCGCTGGCGAAAAGCGCGATGAGGGCAAGGGCGATGCCAGGCGCATCAAAAAGGCCAAACCCGGAAAGCCCCAGCTTTCCTCCGACCCCCTGCCCGAGATGGAAGAGGAGCTGGATTTGCTTGAGGAGATCAAGCCCGTTGATCAGTCCAACGACTGGCTGCGCGCCGTGGAGGAAGCTCTTAACGCCGCCCAGGGCAAGCAATAAAGCAAAGGTAGTACAGAACAAGGCTTGCAATCGCACCTCTTTTGTGATAGACTATCCACAGTAACTAATCATCCTTTGCAAGTATGGTTAGAATTCGATGGAGGTGCAATTATGGCTTATATCATCACCGATGAATGCATCAGCTGCGGCGCCTGCCAGGCTGAATGCCCCGTGGACGCCATCTCCGAGGGCGACGGCAAGTACGTCATCGATGCCGATAAGTGCATCGAGTGCGGCGCTTGCGCTGGCACTTGCCCCGTTGG